>CAZZGM010000015.1:0-11150 GCA_964653955.1 uncultured Bifidobacteriaceae bacterium
CGTCGACGTTCTGCAGGTTGTTCGTGCGGGCGCCACGCACCTCGATGACGCCCGCTGGCGTGCGCACCGACGGCTTCAGCGGCGCGCGGTCGCTCAGGTGACGCCCGGTCAGGGTACCGCTCTTCCGCAACCCGTCGACCGTGCCTTCGAATACCACCTCTCCGCCGGCCGTGCCGGCGCCGGGGCCAAGGTCGATCACGTGGTCGGCAATGACAATGGTTTCCGGCTTGTGTTCCACCACGAGCACCGTGTTGCCCTTGTCGCGAAGACGCCGCAGCAGGTCGTTCATCCGCTGGATGTCGTGCGGATGCAGGCCGATGGTGGGCTCGTCGAACACATACGTGACATCGGTCAGCGATGAGCCGAGGTGCCCCACCATCCTGGTGCGTTGTGACTCACCCCCCGACAACGTGCCGGATGGCCGGTCGAGGCTGAGGTACCCCAGACCGATTTCCACGAACGAATCGAGCGTGTGCCGCAGCTTCTCCAGCAGCGGTGCCACGGACGGCTCCTGCACACCACGCAGCCACGCGGCCAGGTCGGTAATCTGCATGGCACAGGCATCGGCAATGTTGATGCCCTTGATCTTCGACGACCGCGCCGCCTCGTTGAGGCGCGTGCCCTGGCAGTCAGGACAGGTGGTGAAGGTGACCGCTCGCTCCACGAACGCGCGGATGTGCGGCTGCAACGCGTCGACGTCCTTGGACAGAAACGACTTCTGAATACGCGGGATCAGCCCCTCGTGCGTGAGGTTCGCGCCCGCCACTTTCACCTTGGTCGGTGCCTGATGGAGGAACTCGTGGAGCTCTTTCTTCGTGAATTTGCGAATGGGCTTGTCCGGATCGAAGCCCGCGGCCGCAAACATCTTCACGTACCAGCCGTCGGCGTTGTAACCAGGCACCGTGATGGCACCTTCGTTGAGCGACCTGCTGTCGTCGTACAGTTGCGACCGATCGATGTCGTTGACCGAGCCCATCCCCTCGCATCGCGGGCACATGCCGCCGGCGTAGGTGAAAACACGCTTCTCGGTTTTTTTGCTCTCTCCCTTCTCGATCGTCATCGATCCGACCGCGCGGACCGACGGGATGTTGAACGAGAAGGCGTTGGACGATCCGATGTGCGGCTTGCCGAGCCGGCTGAACAACACGCGCAGCATGGCATTGGCGTCCGTGGCCGTCCCCACCGTCGATCGTGAGTTGGCCCCCATCCGCTCCTGGTCCACGATAATCGCGGTCGTCAGACCTTCCAGGACGTCGACCTCGGGACGGGCCAGTGTGGGCATGAAGCCCTGGACGAAGGCGCTGTAGGTTTCGTTGATGAGGCGCTGTGACTCCGCCGCGATGGTGCCGAACACCAGCGACGATTTGCCGGATCCCGACACCCCGGTAAACACCGTCAGCCGCCGCTTGGGAATTTCGACGCTGACGTCCTTCAGGTTGTTTTCCCGCGCGCCCTGGACGCGGATGAGATCGTGACGGTCTGCGAGGTGTGGTTTCGGGGACGCCATCCGACGATGGTGCCATGAGCGCGCCGTTTTACCATAGGTCCATGTCCGAACATGTTCGCCGGAGTGTTGTAGGGCCGATGGTGGTCATGGCGCTCGCCGGGTTGACCGTCCTGGCAGCCAGCATCGCCTGCAGTGATGGAGGACCATCGAGAGCCGAGCGGGCGGCAGCAGCTCGCGCGGCCGAGGAAGCCGCCGAGGCCAAAGAGCGCGAAGAAAGCCAGGCGCGGTTCGAAGCGCAGCGGCTCGCGGCGCTCTGGCTGTATCAGACGGGGACGATGGGCGGTGGCGCGCAGGTGACGGCGGCCATTCGTTCGGTGGACAACGTCGATACCGACGGGCAGGGTGCCAGGTCCGTGCAGTTGGTGTTCCGCGACCACGAGAACTGGGGCCGCAGCAGCTATCTGGTGCTGCAGGCGGGAGACTTCGCCTGCCCATCGAAGTGCATGGTGAACGTGATGGCCGATGGAGGGACACCGGAACGGCTGCCGGCACACCGGCCGAACACCGACGAGGCCATCGCGATGTTCATCGACGATCCGGCGAGGCTGTGGCGCCTGGCTGGCGACGCCACGCGCCTCGACATCGAGTTCCCGGTGAAGGCCGGCGGCACGCGGACGGCCGGCTTCGAAGTGAGTGGACTGGACGAGTCGAGGATGCCCGGGTGGTCGACCAGCCCTACGCAATGACGACGGGGACAATCCTTGGCGTGGCTCCCTTTTCGGCGAGCCAGAACTGGTGCTCCTTGACCACGTCGATGCTGAGCGCATAGCTGCCACGCTCCAGCCGGCCCGGATCGACGACGAGGTGGAACGGCACCTCGTCGTCCGTGGTTTCCGGCAGGCGCTCCAGCCGCGCGCGAAACTCGCACACAGCCTCGCCCTCGTCCGACTCCCGGAACAGACGAGCGCCAAGCTTCAGCGGGTCGTCACCCGCACCTTCGGGCCACGGCTTGCCGCAGGTGTTGCGCAGCGTGCCGCTGAGCACGGCCGAGTTGCCAGGTGACAGTGGGACGACGTCGACGTCCACCGCAATCTCGTGGCTGAACCGCTCGATCCGGATCGTCGTGGTGAATGGCACGGCTCCATGCAGCGCCATCCAGTTCCGGTCGTCCTTCAGCATGTCGATCCACAACTCGTAAACGCCGGCCGGCAGCCCGCGGGTGTCGACCGGCAACGAAAACTCCAGCTCGGCATTCGGTAGTACGACGCTTTCCACCGGACTGGTGCGCAGCTCGCGCATCCACTGCTTTCGCCGCCCGAGCCGTGTGAGATAGCCGGCCACGCTCCACTGGCCGGGCCCGTTGCCCACCGGCCAGTCGGACTGCGAGAGGTTGCGGATGCGGCCGGTCAGGGGCAGGACGTCGGTCATCAGCACCGGCGTGATGGGGCTGTCGACCACCACGTCATAGCGGCAATCCATGAACACCAGTTCGTTGGCCTTCTTCCGGTGCGACGGCGCAACGGTCTCGAAGAAGGTCCGCTCCGGAAACGAATACCGCGACACGTGACCGTCGTTGTCCACGCCCTGCCACGACGACAGCGTGAATTCGATCTGGTTCTGGTCGCACCACGCCTTGTACTCCGGCGCGAGGTAGAGCTGCAGCGGGTAACCCACGTAGTTGACCGACACCTGGAAGCCGGCGTTCCGCAACAGGAGGATGGCGCCCTTGAACAGGTCCCAGTTGAATCCCTTCGATGTCGGATGCAGGCTGCAGTTGATGCCGGAAATGCCGACCGGGACCTCACCAAACCCTTCGACGAGGGTTGGCGCCCCTGGACGGATACCGCCACGCGTGAACTCCATGATGTTGCGGCTGATGTTGGACGTCATGTAGCAGGCGAACTTCTGCGTCATCAGGCTCAACACCGGGATGGTGGCATCGCTCAACAGCGGTTCACCGCCGGTCAGGCTGAGGATGCCGTAATCGAAACGCTCCAGAACGTCGCTCCAGACGTCGACCCACTCGTCGACGGTCAGCTCGGGATGTGAGCCCGGAAATTCCTTCCTGAGCTGTTTTTCGCCGGCAGCACAGCCACAGTAAGCACAGGTGTAGTTGCACGCGAGCGTCGGCGACCAGATGAAATACGCCATCCGCCGCTGCGGTGCCTCGAGTGATTGCGAGCACAGGAACGGCGAGACCGGCTTCTCGATGTCCTTACGCTGGCCTTCGAAGGTTTTCTCCAGCCGGCCTTCCCCATCCACCTGCCATTTCGTCGTCCAGTCGAGGTCGCAGGCGTTGCAGCAGCGCTCGTGGTCACACACGGTCGGATCGATGGCCCCCTGCCAACCGTCACGCTTCAGGTTGAACATGGGCGGCCGCCGGGCGTTGTAATCCGCCAGACAGCGATACACATCGCCGTTGGGATACACGTGGAAATAATTCACGCCGGCCGAGCACAACATGGTGCCGGCGAATTCAAGCGTCATCAATCACACTCCCGGAACCTGACGCCCGAGGCTCGCGCCGCAGAGGGAGGATTGCGCGGCGCACTCGGGTCGATCGACATTGCCGTCGGGAGAGTCCTTCTGCGGACAGAAGGTGAACGGCCGGGCTCGATGCCGAGACTGTTTCCTGGCTCGATTCAGGGTAGCACAGCGTGTGCGGATGATCGCCGCTGATGCGTCGTTCACGCGCGCCGTTCTGCTGAGCTCGACGCGCGCGCGACATCAATCGCCAGCACGAGCCTCAACCACAAGCACGAGCGTTGATACGCATCATTGCCGCGAGGTGCGAGTCCCTCGGTTCTTGACAATACATAAGTATTTACTTATTAATTGATCATGCCGAGCGCGGCCACTGTCGAGAACCGGATTTTCCAGGCGCTGGCCGATCCCAGCCGCCGCGCCATTTTCGAATCGCTCACGCGCGGCGAAGCCGCCGTGAAGGGACTCACGGCACGTTTCGACATTTCGCAGCCCGCCGTCTCGCAGCACCTGGCGATGCTGAAGGATGCCGGCCTCGTTACGTGCCGGCGCGAAGGGCGCTGCGTCTACTACCGCGTGAAGCCGCGCGGACTGAAACCGCTCGTCAACTGGATCGCGCATTACCGCGCCTTCTGGGCGGATCGCGTCGGCCGCCTCGAACGACTGCTGGAGCACATGGACGAATGAGCATCATCGACCGGACACCGTCCCCGCACGCCGAATCGGTTGCGTTCGAAATCGACCTGGCACACGCCCCCGAAAAGGTCTGGCGCGCACTGACCGAGCCGGCGCTGCTTGCCGAGTGGCTGCTGCCGGTGCTCCACGGCACGCTCCCACTCGAACCGGGCGCGGCGTTCACGTTCAAGATCGACCCGCCGCAGCCACGCTGGGAAGGCATCGTGCACTGCACGGTTCTCGCAGTCGAACAGTACAGGACGCTCAGCTACTCCTGGGTCGTTGACGATCTCGACACCGTGGTGACGTTCACGCTGACACCCACTACATCGGGTACGCGTCTGTCGATACGGCAGGCGGGCTTCAAGCCCGATCAGAAACAGTACTTCGGCGGCGCGCGTTACGGCTGGAAACTGATGAGCGGCAAGCTCATCGAACTGCTGCAGAGGGTTGCATGAGCACCTGGATTCGCCAGATTCACCGCTGGATCTCGATTGTCTTCACGGTGGCGGTCATCGCCAACTTCGTCGCCCTCGGCATTGGAGACGGACCACCGCCCGACTGGATCACCTACTCGCCACTGCTGCCGCTCTTCCTGCTTCTCTTCACGGGGCTGTACCTGTTCGTGCTTCCATATGCCGCCAGGCGCCGCAGTGCCCGGCGCGCCGGTTGAGCACGGCGCCAGCGGCATACGCGGCGGTCGAGCGGCCCCCGATCCTGCGTGCTCAGTCCCAACCGTACCAGGCGTCACAGAGTTCGCCCATCTCGTGTTCGACAACCGCCGGGTCCGACTGGAGAAACGTGGAGAGGGCCGCCCGGTCGTCTTCCGTGACGCTGCCGCGACCCAGCCGCGCCAGGAACCCGGCAAAGTCCGCCGGGTTCCCTCCGCCGCCAAACCCCAGGTCACGCGCCTCGACCGCGTCAATCCATCGATCGAGAAATACTCTGAACTCGTCGTCGGACAGCCCCTCGCGCAGCGTCGCTTTCACCTCGCAGCCAAGTTCCTGAAACTCCCCCACACGCTTCTTCTTGCGCAGTCGTCGCTTCATCGAGTGACCTCACCTACGCCAGCAGCCTCGCCCATCCGCGCGGCCGAGTACTGGTACAAGGAATGACGATACAGCAGTCGACACGCCGGCCGGTGGTACAGTGAGACGTGCTGGCCGGCAACCATTTCAGCGCTGTCCCAACGACCAGGCCGGGCGTTGTGCGAGTCGACGCACGCCTCAAGGATTTTTCCTTTCCCCTCCACAGTCACGAACATGTCTGCATTGGTTTGATGCGGGAGGGCGAACTGTCGTCCCGGTACGGTCTGCACCGCCGCATCGTGTCCAGAGACGACGTCATTCTGGTCAACCCGGGAGAGGTACACGACGGCCGCCCCTCGGGCGGGCGTGGCCGCGTCTACAGCATGCTCGAGATTGACGCGGAGGCGTATCGCCGGCTCTGCGTCGACGCGGTCGGGCGCAGCTGGATCGAATTCTCCCGGCCACTTCTGCACGATCCGGACACGCGCACCGCCCTTGCCGCGTGGCTCGCCGCTCTGGGTACAGCAGACGAGGACAGAGAACGTGAGTCGTCGGCGTTGCTGTTCGGCCTGTTGTCGAATGAGCCGGACAGGCCATGCAGCCGGCGCAGCGTGCGTGACCTGGCGGCCAGGGTCAGGCACCGCATGCAGATGAGCGGCGAGAACACCGGCGGTATCGGCATGCTCGCCACGGAACTGGGCATCAGCCGTTATCAGCTCATCCGGGCCTTCAAACAGGCATTCGGACTGACGCCGGAAGACTTCCGCCGTCAGCAGCGCATCGAACGTGCGCGACGATTGCTGGCCGGCCAAACGAAGCTGGCCGAAGTTGCGGCCCGCGCGGGCTTCTCCGACCAAAGCCACATGAACCGCGAGTTCCGCCGTCTGGCCGGGCTGACACCGGCTGCCTATCGCCAGGCGCGGCACTAGACACACCAGGCCGCACATGCGTTCAAGACGGCCGGAGCCGGCATACCCGACTCTGTCTTCGGGAGACTTGTGATGACGTATCCGCCGCTCTGGCGCCAGGTGACCGACCCGGCCGCTGCCGTCCACCTCATGGCCGCACATCCGTTCGCGCACATCGTCACCGCGCACGGCGGCCTGCGGGTCACGCGCGTGCCTTTCGTCGCTGACTGCGAGGGCGGACGCGCCGTACGTCTGCGCGCACACCTCAATGGCCAGAATCCGCAGGCACAGGACCTTCACGGCGCACCGGCGCTGGTCGTCTTTTCGGGACCCTCCACTTATGTCTCGCCCCACTGGCGCGCCAGCAAGACACGCGGGGGCACCTACGACTACGAGGAGGTGCAGGTGCGCGGAGTGGTGCGGGTGGTCAACGACCTCGACTTCTTCCGGCAGTTGATCGACGATCTCTCGAACCTGATCGAACCGCAGTATGCGGAGGTCGGCCACTATCCGGTCTGGCAGACATCGATGGCGCCCGAGGGGTATATCGAACGCCTGTTCCCGCTGGTCACCGCCTTCATCATCGACATCCAGTCGGTCGAGACCATTTCGAAGCTGCACCAGCAGTTTCCCGTGGAAGACCGCCGGGCGGTCGCAGACCATCTCTCGCGGTGCAAACGAGACGATGCCCGGGCGATTGCCGAGAAGATTCGCCGGCAGATTGATGGCCCGCCGCCAGCGGCCACGAGGGAATAGCCGCGAGACGAACCAACAGGCCCTGACGCGCGTCATGTAGGACATGACTCAGCTGACTGTCGTGCCCGTCCTCGCGGTTGCACTGTTATCTGCGACGTCCGTTTACGCTCAAGACGATGCCTACGCGCGGCAGGTTGCTCAGGAGCGGCGACAGGCCGAACTCGAAGCGCCGCAGCTCGCCGAGGTGCTTGGCGTCACACCGGGTATGGCCGTCGCCGATATCGGCACTGGCGGCGGTGCCATGGCCATGGTGTTCGGACGCCTGGTTGGCTCTGGCCGTGTCTATGCCACTGACATCACGGAACGGTCGCTGACGACTACGCGTGCATACGCGAGACAGGAAGGGCTGACCAATATCACGGTGATCGAGAGCGGCGCCGCTTCGACCAATCTTCCGAACGAGTGTTGTGACGCGCTGTTCCTGCGAAACGTGTATCACCACGTCACGGAGCCAGTGGCGTTCAACAGAAGCCTCTACGCCACCGCCAGGCCCGGCGCGCGACTCGCCATCATCGATGCACCGCCGGACAAGGGCTCGGAGCCGCCATCCGGCGTTCCCGCCAACCGGGGTGGCCATGGTGTTCCCGCCACGGTGGTCATCGACGAACTGACCGCTGCCGGTTTCGTGCACGTGCGCACGATTCAGGGCTGGCCGCCGGGAGACACGCAGCCCATGGTCTTCCTGGCGTTGTTCGAGAAGCGGTAGGGAGAACGGGGAGAACGCACCTTCTCGGCGCCTCACCGGGGCCTACTGGCTCTGTCCGCCGAGCTTCTTGAACTCCGCCATCACCTTCTCCAGTTCGTCCTGAAGGTCGGCAAGACGGTCGTACGCGTCCTTGCCGATGCGCTGATCCGCCTGGTTGACCATGCGCTGGACGTTGTTCAACTGGCTGACGAGTTGGCCGGGCATGTAGACGCCGGGCGTGTCGGCCACGCGCGCCCACAGCGCCTGCAGGGGATGATCATAACTGGAGGGGTCGGGGTTCCTGCCCGGAACTCCCGGTGCAACGGCAGGCACGCCGGCCCGCTTCATGGCCTCCTCGATGTTCGCCTGGAGCTTGCGCGCTTCACTGACCGTGTCGCGGAGCTGGAGCTGGAAGCGCACCTGTTCGGCGATGTCCGCATCGGCAACGCCGTCGGCGGCCACTCGCGGATCCGACTTCACCTCGAACACGCGCGTCGTCACCTGTCCACCGGCCGTGACCTTGACGGTGTACTTCCCGGGCGGGACCATCGGACCGCCGGGCCCGCCCTGCGGCGCATTCGGCGCCCACGGTCCCGGATAGCGCAGGTCCCACGTCAGGCGCTGCATGCCGGCTTCCGGCCTGATGCCCGGCGAGCTGCCACCACCGCGACGAAACGACCCCTGCATGTTCTGGGCGCTGGCGTCGGCCGCGCCGGGCGGCAGCACGGCAAACGTGCGCAGTACCTGGCCGCGCGCGTCGGTGACCTCGACCTTCGTGTCCGAAGCCGGTGCGTTCTGAAAATAGAGATCGATCTGAGCGCTCGGTGCGGGGTACTCCGCCTCGTCGGCGGAGGCCGGCGCCACGCTGTTGCGCAGGCGTACGGCTTCACGCGGCGTGAACACGATCATCGAAGGCAGCGTGCCAGCCGCCTGCTCCATCCCCTCGGGCGCGAACGGCCCGCCAAACGGTGCCTCGGCGTCGGGTACGCTGGGCCGGGGCCCGGCCACGAGCGCGGCCAGCTGCTGCAGCGGCGTGATGTTGTCCATGATCCACGCCGACCGCCCCATCGTCGAGATGACGAGATCGTTGCGGTGCACGCGGAGATCGGTGACCGGCGTCGTGGGCAGGTTCATCTGGAGCGACTGCCAGTTCCTGCCCGCGTTGAACGAGACGAAGAAGCCGAACTCGGTGCCGGCGAAGAGCAGGCCGGGCTGTTTCGGATCCTCGCGGACGACGCGCGTCGGATAGTCGAACGGGATGCCGTTGGATCCGTCGGTGAGCAGCGTCCAGGTCGCGCCGTAGTCGTCCGTACGGTAGATGTACGGCCGCAGGTCGTGCTCGCGCAGGAAGCGGTACGCGGCAATGTAGGCGCGGCCCCGCGCGTGCGGTGAGTCCTCGATGGTCTGGATACGCGCGCCGACGAGTCCCGGCGGCGTCACGTTCTTCCATGTCTTGCCGTTATCGCGCGAGACGTGCACGGGACCGTCATTGGCACCCACCCAGATCACGCCGCGTTCGAGCCGCGACTCGACCATCGAGTAAATCGTCGAATAGACCTCCTCACCCGTGACGTCACGCGTGATCGGGCTGCCGGCAACGATCTGGTACTCCGGCTCTTTCGCCGTGAGATCCGGGCTGATGATGTCCCAGGACACGCCTTCGTTGGTCGACCGGTGCAGCACGTGCGACGCCTGATAGATCACGCGCGAGTCGTGTGGCGACAGGTAGACGACGGTCTGACGCGGGAAGCGGAACTTGATGTCGTCCGGGTCGTGTCCGTAGCGGTTTTGCGGGTAGATCCAGTAGTGCTGCTCCTGCCCCGTGCGGACGTTGTAGCGGCCGACCTCGCCCTTGCAGGCGCCCCACACCACTTCGCCGTCAGGCCTCGGCCAGATCTGGCCGGTTTCGCAGCCGGAGGCCTGCTGCCAGGCCTGCGCCGGATGGTCGTACCCCCACGACACCGGCGGCAGACTCGTGAGGATGAGCGTGGTGTTGTCCTGCTGCGGCATGTAGAGCCGGTAGGGATGCTGCTCGTCCACCGACACCATGTAGTACTCCGCCGTCGGCTGATTCAGGATGGACGACCAGTTCTTCCCGCCATTCAGGCTGACGTTGGCGCCGCCGTCATTCACCTGCAGGATGATGTCGGGATTGTCCGGGTTGAACCACATGCCGTGGTTGTCCGCGTGCGGCGTCGGGACTTGTGTGAACGTCTTACCGCCGTCCACGCTCTTGTGGAGCAGGACTTCGCCCACCCACACCTCGTTCTCGTCCTTCGGATTGACGTGGGCGTAGTGAAAGTAGAACGGCCGCGAACGCAGGCGCGCGCTGTTGTTCACCAGCGTCCACGATTCCCCCGCGTCGTCCGAGCGATAGAGACCGCCCTTTGGTCCGAGCGCCTCGACCATCGCGTAAAGCACCCTGGGGTTGCTGCGCGAAATGTCGATGTCGATCTTGCCGATGAGGTCGTCCGGCAGTCCCGCCGTGATCTTCTTCCAGGTCTCACCACCGTCCGTCGATTTGTAGATGCCGCCTTCCGATGCCGGCCCGCCGCTGATGATGTCCCACCCCTTGCGGAACCCGCGGTACATGGCCGCATACACGATGTCGGGGTTCTCGTAGTCGACTTCGACGTCGCGCCCGCCGGTCTCGGTGTTGACGTAGAGGGTCTTCCTCCAGGTCTTGCCGCCGTCGGTGGTCTTGAAGATCCCGCGTTCCTCGTTGGGGCCGAAGGGTGACCCGAGCGCCGCGAGCCACACCGTGTTGTGGTCGTACGGGTGCACCTTGATGGCGCCAATCTGTCCGGAGTCCTTCAGGCCCAGGAACTGCCAGCTCTTGCCCGCGTCGAGCGACTTGTAGACGCCTCGCCCGATAATCACGTTGGAGCGGATGGCGGCGCTGCCGGTGCCCACCCACACGTGGTTCGGGTTGCTGGGTGCCACGTCGATCGCCCCAATCGAGCCGGTACCGATCTGGCCGTCGCTCACCGGCACCCAGGTGAGGCCCGCATCCTCGGTCTTCCAGATGCCGCCGCCGACGCCCCCCATATAGAACGTGTGCGGCAGCTGGCGCACGCCGGAATACGCCGTCACCCGGCCGCCGCGCGTTGCGCCGACGAGCCGCCACTTGAGGTCGTCGAACGCGGCGGGTGGGACGATGACGTTGG
>CAZZGM010000015.1:11160-15510 GCA_964653955.1 uncultured Bifidobacteriaceae bacterium
GTTGCGGCACTTGCCGCAACGGACAACGCGCGTGACGCCAAAGCACTGTGACGCATGGCTACGAACCTCGTGATGCGGGCCATTCCGGCCGGATGCCGAATTTCGCGACAGTATAACCGCGGGCAATCTCCCGGAGGCGACTCGTCGAACGCACCGGCACCGCTCCCGAGCAAGCTGCCCTATGCGCGAGCGGCGGCTATCCACAAGCGCCGCCGCGGGCCTGGAGGCCGGCAGAAATGTGTCGGCACGTCACGAGATGTAAGCGCGAGCGTGTTGAGTTTGACGTTGCGACCTACATACAGTGAGCTCGTGTAATCGTGAGTTTGGCGCACATTTCCTGGAGGCCACCATGAGATCCCTGAACAAGTTGCCCCTCCTCATCGGCATGGCGGCGCTCGTAGGGGCGGCATGGACACCCATGGCGCCCGTTGCGGCGCAGAGCACCGGCGCCATCGATCCCAGCCTGTACAGCGGCATGCGTTGGCGAAGCGTCGGTCCGGATCGTGGCGGCCGGTCGATCGCCACGGCCGGCAGCGACCTTCGGCCCAACGAGTACTGGTTCGGCGCCACCGGCGGCGGCGCCTGGAAGACCACCGACAGCGGCACCACCTGGCAACCGATGACGGACGGCAAGATCAACACCTCGTCCATTGGCGCCCTGGCCGTCTGTCAGAGCAATCCGGACGTCGTCTACATCGGCGGCGGCGAGGCGCAGTTCCGCGGCAACATCATTCAGGGTGACGGCATCTACAAGACGGCCGACGGTGGTCAGACGTGGACGCACCTGCCCGAACTGCGCGAGGTGCAGACGGTGGCGCGCATTCGCCTGCACCCCACCAATTGCGATGTCGTGTACGCAGCGGTCTTCGGGCAGGCGTACAACGACCACCCGTCGCGCGGCGTCTACAAGTCCACCGACGGCGGGCAGACGTTCCGCAAAACGCTGTACCGCGACGAAAAAACCGCGGCCTCGGACATCTCGATCGATCCGAAGAACCCGAACGTGATCTACGCCGGGCTCTGGGAGGCGTATCGTCGCCCGTGGGGCATGTCGAGCGGCGGCCCGGGCAGCGGCCTGTTCAAGTCCACCGACGGCGGCGACACATGGACCGAGATCACCAGGAACCAGGGCCTGCCGGGCGGCATCTGGGGCAAGGTCGGCGTCGCGGTGTCACCGGTGGACGCCAACCGCGTCTACGCGATCATCGAAAACGACAAAGGTGGTCTGTTCGTCTCGGATGACGCCGGTACCTCGTGGACGCTGGTCAACGACAACCGCAACATCCGCCAGCGCGCGTTCTATTACACGCGCGTCGTCGCCGATACCAGGGACAGAGACACCGTCTACATCCTGAACGTGCAGTTCTTCAGGTCCACCGACGGCGGCAAGACCACGACGACCATTGCCGTGCCGCACGGCGACAACCACGACCTGTGGATCTCGGCGACGGACAATCAGCGTATGGTGCAGTCGAACGACGGCGGCGCCAACGTGTCGCTGAACGGCGGCCGCACGTGGACGGATCAGGATATTCCGACGGGCCAGTTCTACAACGTCTTCACGACCAGGCACGTGCCCTTCCACATCTGTGGCGCACAGCAGGACAACTCGACGGCCTGCGTCAGCAGCGAGGCCAGCACCGGCGGTGGCGCCGGCGGCCGGGTCCCGCCCGTCTTCTACGCCGCCGGCGGCGGCGAGAGCGGCTACATCGCGCCCGACCCTGAAGATACGAACGTCTTCTATGCCGGCAGCTACGGCGGCTATCTGAGCCGGCTCGATCGCGGCATCGGCCAGCAGCGCGCCATCGACATTTACCCCGACAACCCGATGGGGCACTCGTCGATCGACATCGTCGAGCGGTTCCAGTGGACGTTCCCGATTGTCTTCTCGCCGCTCGACCCGAACACGCTGTATGCCTCGTCGCAGCACCTGTGGCGCACGACCAACGAAGGTCAGAGCTGGGAGAAAATCAGTCCGAATCTCGCGCGCTCGACACCGGACACGATGCAGGCGTCGGGCGGTCCGATTACCAAGGACCAGACCGGTGTGGAAACCTACGCCGTGATCTTCACGATTGCGCCGTCGAAGCAGGACATCAATACCATCTGGACCGGCTCGGATGACGGCTGGGTACACATCACGCGCGACGGCGGCAAGAACTGGGAGCGCGTGACGCCGCCGGATCTGGGCGACTACGCGCGCATCAGCCTCATCGAGGCGTCGGCGCACCAGAACGGCGTGGCGTATCTCGCCGCCAACCGCTACCAGATGGGCGACCGCAAGCCCTACATCTACAAGACCGCGGATTTCGGCAAGACGTGGACGAAGATCGTCAACGGTATTCCCGAGACCGACTTCCCGCGTGTGGTGCGTGAGGATCCGAAGCGGCGCGGCCTGCTGTTCGCGGGCACGGAGCATGGCATCTACCTGTCGTTCAACGACGGCGCGTCGTGGCAGTCACTCGGTCTGAATCTTCCGGTCACGCCGGTGCACGGCGTCGTCGTGGAGGAAGAAGACCTCGTCATCGGCACGCACGGCCGCGGGTTTTATGTATTGGACGACATCAGCGTGCTGCGGCAGGCAACGCCCGACCTGACGAGCAACACCCTGTTCATCTTCGAACCGGTCAACCCGCTGCGGGGCCGCCACCGCTCAGTCGCGTTCGACTACTACCTCGGCAAGGAAGCCGCCGAAGTGAAGATTGACGTGCTCGACGCGCAGGGCACGGTGTTGCGCTCGTTCAGCGGCACGCCGCAGCAGTCGGCGGCACCGGCGAGGACCGGCGGAGGCGGCGGCTTCGGAGGAGCGGCGCCGCCGCGTGTGGGCACGGCCAGTGGTATGAACCGCTTCACGTGGGACATGCGCTACGAAGGCGCCGTGGTGTTCCCGGGCATGATCATGTGGTCGGCGCAGCCGCAGCGCGGACCGGCCGCGCCTCCCGGGAAATATACGGTACGCATCACCGCCAACGGCGAAACGAAAACCCGCGACTTCACGCTCGGTGTGGATCCGCGGCTCATCAAGGCCGGTGTCAGTGCGGCGTACCTGCAGGAACAGTTCACCTTCTCGACGAAGGTGCGCGACGCGGTGACGGCGGCCAATTCGGCGGTCATCCAGATCCGCGGCATCCGCGAGCAGGTCAATCAGGCCATGGCGAAGGTGCCGGAATCGCGGCGCGCGGAGATCCAGCCGGTGATTGACAGTCTTCTGAAGCCCATGGCAGGCGTGGAAGAAGAGGTCTACCAGGTGCGCAACCAGAGCGGCCAGGACCCGCTCAACTACCCGATCAAACTGAACAACAAGATCGCGGCGTTGATGGCGGTGGTCGAACGTGCCGATCACCGCCCCACGGCGCAGAGCTATCAGGTCTTCGACAGGCTGAACAAGGAGTTGCAGGCACAGTTGGACAAGCTGAACGCCACGCTCGAGACCGAGGTGCCGAGGGTGAACGCGGCGTTCGAGCGCGAGAAGATCGCGCCGATTACCACCGACGTGCCAATCCCGCCGCCCGGCACGCCGGCCACGCCGAGGCCGCAGCCCGTGACGTTCTGACGCCGCGAGTGTGGCCAACACAATCCGGGAGCGAGCGTCCGGCACGGACCGGGCGCTGGCTCCCGCTGGACCGCAGGGATATTCGCCGGGCGTGAAAGCCGGTCCGCTTCGAGCCCCCCGCAGGCGACACAGTGCCTTCCGATTGGAGGCCGAGATGCGTTTTTTCGTCGTTCCGCTCTTCTTGATGCTGTTCACGGCAGCCAGTGCGGCGGCCTTCCAGGGACGGGTCGTCGACATGGCGGGCCGGCCTCTGGCCGGGGCGACCGTCTCGGTGCTGGGCCGGACCGGAGAGGCTACGACCGACGCCGACGGACGGTTCACCTGGCAACCGGATCCGCCAGTGCCGTTCGAGGTGCTCGTCATCCTCGCCAACGGCACGTATGCGCGTCCGGTGACGATTACCGGGCTCGGCACCGACATCGTAACCATCACGGTCACACCGCTCCTGAGCGAATCCATCATCGTCTCGGGCTCGGCACCGAAGGTCGAGGCCCCGCCCGCAGCAGGCACGACGTCGCTGAGTGGCCGAGAGGTGTCGGTCAGACAACCGGCCAACCTGATGCAGGCCGTGGAAAACGTCGCGGGTGTCAATCAGGTTTCCGAAGGCCAGGCAGCAGTGCCGGCCATACGTGGTCTCGCGCGCGGGCGCACGCTCATCCTGATCGACGGCGCCCGCGTCACCTCGGAGCGCCGTGTCGGGCCGAGCGCAACGTTCATGGATCCCGCGATGGTCGACGGCGTGGAGGTGGCTCGCGGTCCGGGCTCGGTCGCCTATGGCTCCGATGCGTTCGGCGGCG
>CAZZGM010000015.1:15520-18075 GCA_964653955.1 uncultured Bifidobacteriaceae bacterium
TCGGCGGCGTGATCTCCGTGCGCACGCGGCGAGTCGCGCCCGCATCGCCATGGGGCTTCGAGTTCTCGGGAACCGTGGGCGGCGCCGGCAGCCCGGAGCGGCGCGTGGCCGCGCAGCTCTCCAAGGGCCTGCCGGGCGGGAGCGTCCTCTTCGCCGTGCATGCGCGTGAAGCCGACGACTGGGAGAGCCCCCAGGGGCGGGTCCTCAACTCGGGCTACAACGACCACGGCTTCCTGGCCCGCGTCGAGCAGAAGGTGGGACGCGGCATCCTCAGCGCCGGCTGGCAGGGCGACTTCGGACGCGACATCGAGCGCCCCAGGAACAACTCGGACACGATCCGCTTCTACTACCCGTTCGAGGACTCCCAACGCCTCACGGCCGGCTACACGCTGCCGGATCTCGGCGGCTTCCGCCGCGTCGCGATCAACGGGTTCCTCGGCTCCTACGAGCAGCGCACCGATCAGGACCGCTTTGCGACACCCACGAGCGGCCGGCAGATCGAGCGCGCCGACATCTCGGCCAACGACTTCGGCATTCGCGCGTCGGGCGAGCGGTTGTACGGGAGGACGCGCGTCGAAGCGGGTCTGGACCTCAACGGGCGCTTCGGCCTGCGGGCCATCGACGACCTCATTGCCTTCGACCTGGGAGGCGGTGTGACGAGCACGCGGCCTCACCTCTCCATCGACAACGCCTACCGGACCGATACCGGGCTCTACGCGTCACTGGACTCCGCCCTCACGTCGATCCTGAGCCTGGGCGCGGGTCTGCGCGGCGATTACGTCACGACCGAGAACTCGGGCGGCTACTTCGGCGACCGCGCCACCGGGAACGGCGCGCTCTCGGGCTTTGCGGCGCTCACGGCTGGCGGCCTCAGCGGGTTCAGTGCGACGGCTCAGGTCGCGCGCGGATTCCGCGACCCCACATTGTCGGACCGCTACTATCGTGGCCCGACCGGGCGCGGCTTCATCACCGGCAACCCCGATCTGTCGCCGGAGACGAGCCTGCAGCTCGACCTGGCGCTCCGCTACACCGCACCGCGGTACCGCGTCGCGTCGTACTACTACCGTTATCGCATCGACGATCTCATCGAGCGCTACGAGGACACGACCGATTTTTTCTTCTTCCGCAACCGGGGCCGCGCGCGCGTACAGGGCTTCGAAGTCGAAGGACAGGCCGACTTCGGCCGCGGCCTCACGCTCGACGTATCCACACAGGTCGCCAGGGGCCGCGCCCTGGATGACAACGCGCACCTGGACGACATCTCGCCCGTGACCGTCACGACCCTGCTTCGAAAGGTCTTTGCCCAACGCGCCTTCGCGCAGGTGCGACTCGCCTTCTATTCCGACGACAATCGTCCGGGACCGACCGAGATTGCCGTGCCGGGATATACACTGCTCGACCTGCAGGGCGGATACACCGTGGCCGGGCCACTCGAGGTTCGCCTCCTGATGCGCAACCTGCTCAACCAGGAGTATTTCGCCAGCCAGGATCGCCGCACGGTACTGGCGCCGGGCCGATCGCTCGCGCTGACGCTGGCGGCGCGGTTCTAACCATCCGGAAAGGTGGCTTCGAGCGTGTCGTTCAACGTTCTCAACCGGAAGATTCACTATTGGGTCAGCTTTGCCGCCGCGGTGCCGATGGCCGTCATGATCGGCAGCGGCATCCTGCTGCAGGGCAAAAAGCAGCTCACCTGGGTACAGCCGGCCGAAATCCGCGGAACGGGCACCGCGCCGATCCTCGACCTCGAAGGCATTCTCGCCGCCGTCAAAACCGTCTCCGCAATGAACGTACAGAGCTGGGACGATGTCAACCGGCTCGACGTGCGGGTCGGCCGCGGGATGGTGAAGGTGTGGCTGATGAATGGGTACGAGGTTCAGGTGGACCTCGGCACCGGCGCCGTGCTGCAGACCGCCTACCGCCGCTCCGATCTCATCGAGTCCATTCACGATGGATCGTTCTTCGCGGGAGACTGGACCAAGCTTGGCGTGTTCCTCCCGGCCGGCATCTGCCTGGCCGTGCTGTGGCTGGGCGGCCTGTGGATGTGGTGGGTGCCGTTTTCCGCCAAGCGCAGGCGCCTCAGTCCACGAGCGACTTGAAGAGGTCGACGTTCCGCTCGACGAGTTCGCGCAGCTGATAGTACTCGCCGCGTTTGAATTGGTTGCCGAGGCGGATGACCAGGTATTGTGGCGCGCCGGCAGGTTTGGATTTGTCCAGGTAGGCCGGATTCGGTTTGACCGGTACCCGCACGTCGGGGCCGACCTGCGATGCGTCGAGGAATTCGTAGCCGTAGTCCTCGCCCTCCGGATTGATGCGCACGAGCGCCTGCTGCTGCAACCATGCCGCCGGTTGCGTCAGCAACCGCTGGTAGCGGGCAAGGGGCTTCTGGTACAGCTTGCCGAACACGCTCTCGATTGTCGCGTCGTCGAGCCGTTGGTCGCGCGCAGCGTAGGCCCGCTCCATTTCGCCGCGCTCGTGAGCCAGGGCGGTTTGTACGATGCCAGTCTGCTTGCGCAGGAATTCTTCGCGGTTCACGTACTCGAACGGCAACTGGCCGC
>CAZZGM010000016.1:0-355 GCA_964653955.1 uncultured Bifidobacteriaceae bacterium
TCCAGCGCCCGCATGGCCAGGGCACCCACCACGGGTCCCGGTACCAGCAGCAGCGACGCATGCTGCCAGCTGATGGCGCCGGCCAGACGCGGCAGCGCATCGATGCTGACCATGGTCAGCAGAAACCCGAGCGATGTCTGGAACGTGAGTGCGGTGCCGACGAGATCGGCGGGGGCATACTCGCTGACGAGCGCGGAAAACTGCGCGGAGTCGGCCACCACGGTAAAGCCCCATACCATCACCAGCGCGAAGGTCCAGAGCGGCGCCCTGCCGTACACGGCCACGGTGAGCAGGGCCGAGACGCCGCTGCCCATCAGTGCCCAGCGTGCGACACGCGCCTTGCCCAGCGCGTCGG
>CAZZGM010000016.1:365-17859 GCA_964653955.1 uncultured Bifidobacteriaceae bacterium
CAAACACGCCCACCCAGGTCCACATCGCGTACAGCTCCCACATGTGACCGAGGTAGCCGACAATGGCCAGGCGTGCGCCGCGCACCGCCAGGATGCGGCGGATGGCGTGTGGATCGAACCGTGCGGCGGGCGCGGCAAACGGTCCCTCGGCGCCGAAGCTCCACATGATCACGGCACCCGCGGCGGCCAGCGCCGACGAGGTGAGCATGGCGGCGCGCCATTCTTCGCCAAACAAGGTCGTGACCAGGTACGGTACGGCCTTGCCAAGCGTGAGCGCGCCAATGAGCAGACCCAGCGCAAAGCCCCGGCGCGTCCTGAACCAGCTGGCGGCCATCTTCATGGCCGGCGGATACACGGCGGCCAGCGCAATGCCCGTGGCAAGGCGCAGCGCAATGAGCGACCATGCGCCGGGTGCGGCCACGACCATGGCGTTGGCGAGTGCGCCGCCAAGGGCTCCTGCACACACGAGCTTGCGCGCGGAGACGAGGTCGGCAATGTTGACGAACGCAGCAATCAGCGTGCCCGCGACAAAGCCGCCTTGTACCGCCATCGTGAGCCATGCGGCTTCGACGCTGCTCAGATGCCACTCACGAACCATGGCCGGCGTGACGGCCGTGGCGGAAAACCAGAGCGTCATGCCCAGCAGTTCCGCGAGGGCAATGATCACCAGTTGTCGCCAGGCACCGGCCGGGACGGTGTTTTCGTGGGATAGGATCAAGGAACCGTGCAGATACCCTACACGAAGACGACGCTCGACAATGGCCTCGACGTAATCGTGCACGAGGACCCGCAGTTGCCGATGGTGGCCGTGAACCTCTGGTATCACGTGGGATCGAAGAACGAGCGTCCCGGACGTACGGGCTTCGCGCATCTGTTCGAGCACCTGATGTTCGAAGGATCGGCGCATCACGACGCCGGCTACTTCGAGCCGCTGCAGCGCGCCGGCGCACTGCTGAACGGGTCCACCAACACCGACCGCACCAACTACTGGGAAGTGGTGCCCACCGGCGCGCTCGATCTGGCGTTGTGGATGGAGTCGGATCGGATGGGGCATCTGCTGCCCGCGCTCACGGACGACAAGTTCCAGAACCAGCGCGACGTGGTGCTGAACGAACGGCGGCAGAACTACGAAAACCGCCCGTACGGCCTGGCTGGCGTGGCACTGGCCGCGGCGTTGTTTCCGCCGGACCACCCGTACCACTGGATCACGATTGGCGATCCGGATGACCTGCGCGCGGCAACGCTGGACGATGTGCGGGCGTTTTTCCAGGCGTACTACCACCCGGGTAACGCGTCGCTGACACTGGCGGGCGACATCGAGACGGCGCGCGCGCTCGACCTGGCGGCGCAATATTTCGGTGAAATTCCGCGCGGACCGGACGTGACACCGGTTACGGCCGTGCTGCCGGCGTTGACCGCGCAGTCGCTCGTGCTCGAGGACCGCGTGGAACTGCCGCGCCTCTATCTGGGCTGGCATTCACCGGCCATGTTTGCCGCCGGTGATGCAGATCTCGATCTGGCCGGCGACGTGCTGGCCCACGGAAAGACGTCGAGGCTCTATCAGCAGCTCGTCTACGACCGGCGCGTGGCCACCGACGTTTCGGCCTATCAGCACTCGCGCGAGTTGTCGGGCGTGTTCCAGGTGGCCTGCACCGCAGCGGCCGGCGTGTCGTTGGGCGTGCTCGAACAGGCCGTCACCGAAGCCATCGCGCAGCTTGGCAGCACGGGGCCGACGCGCGACGAACTGGAGCGTGCGGAAGTGCAGACCGAAGCGCAGTTTGTCTATCGCCTCCAGACGGTTGGTGGTTTTGGCGGCAAGTCGGACCAGCTGAACGCCTACAACGTGTTCCGGCGCGATCCCGGGTATTTCGGCGCCGATCTCGAACGGTATCGCGCGGTCTCGCCGGAATCGGTGGTGGCCGCGGTGCGGCAATGGCTGGTGGGGCAGCCGCGCGTGGCGCTCGGCGTCGTGCCGAAAGGTCGACGCGACCTGGCACTGGCCGATGCCGTCGAGGTTGTTGTCTCGTGACCGGCGTCGATCGTTCCCGCCTGCCGGTCCCGGGACCACCGCGTGCGTTCGTGTTCCCGGACATGGCCCGGCGGCGGCTGGCCAACGGACTGGACGTGCGCGCGGTGTCCCATCACTCGGTACCCGTTGCCGCCGTCGTCCTGCTCGTGCCCGGTGGTTCGTCCACGGATGGTACGCGACCCGGACTGACGTCGCTGCTTGGCGATTTGCTGGACGAAGGCAGCGGCGGAGCCGACGCGCTGGTGGTGGCGGACCGGATTGCGCGCATGGGCGGCGATCTCGATATCGAGGTCGGTCACGATGCCGTGGTCGTGGGCCTCACGGCGCTCGACCGGTTCCTGGAATCCGGGCTGGCCATGGTGCACGAGGTGAGCACCGTCCCCAACCTCGCGGAGCCTGATGTGGCGCGCGTGCGCGCGCTGCGGCTCGAGCGCCTGCAGCAGTTGCGTGACCATCCGTCGGCGCTGGCCGATCGGGCGTTTTCGGCGCTGTTGTACCAGTCGCATCCGTACGCCCATCCCGTGCACGGCACGGCCGCGTCGCTGGAATCGCTCACCACGGCCGACCTGCGGGCGCACCACGCGCGTGTGTTCCGGCCCGAGGGGGCCACGCTGGTGGTGGCGTCGAGCCGTCCGACCGGCGACCTGCTGGCGCTGGCCGAAAAGATGTTTGGCGGCTGGAGGGGTGACGCCGATCAGGCACCACCGCCGCGCGACCTCGGACGGGCCGAGCCACCCGAGCACCCGCAACTGCGTCTCGGCGTCATTGCGCGTCCCGGCGCGGCGCAGTCGGAACTGCGCATCGGGCACGTCGCGGCGTCGAGGTCCACGCCGGACTATCACTCACTGCTGCTGCTCAACACCGTGCTCGGCGGACAGTTCGTGAGCCGGCTCAACATGAACCTGCGCGAGGACAAGGGCTACACCTACGGCGTGCGCACGGGGTTCGACCTGCGCCGCGGCCGCGGGCCGTTCGTCCTGCAGACGAGCGTCGGCACCGAGGTCACCGTGCCCGCGTTGCGCGAAGCTCTGGCCGAAATCCGCGATATCCATGGGCCGCGGCCGGTGACGGCCGATGAACTGGCACTGGCGAAATCGTCCGTGGCTCTCGGTTATCCACGCGGATTCGAAACGGTGCAGCAGGTGGCACGTTCGGCCGCTCAACTGGCACTCCACGACCTGCCGGATTCTTACTTCGAGGAGTTCGTGCCACGGCTGCAGGCGGTCACGCTTGACGAAGTGGCCGCGGTGGCTGCCCGCCATCTCCATCCCGATCGCCTGGCCACGGTGGTGGTGGGCGACGTCGATCGCTGGGCGGATGCCCTCGACACGCTTGGACTCGGCCAGCCAGCGGTGGTCGAGCCACCCATCTGATTCGTCTCACACCATGAAGGCCATTCGATTTCACGAACACGGCGGGACCGAGGTCCTGCGTTACGAAGATGCGCCCACGCCCGAGCCCGGCGACGGCCAGGCGCTCGTACGCGTCCGCGCGGTTTCGCTCAACCATCTCGATCTGTGGCAGCGGCGCGGCATCGAACGTGTCCGCATTCCCTTTCCGCACATTTCCGGCGCCGACGTCTCGGGCGAAGTCGCCGACGTCCGCGGCTCATCGTCATGGACGGCCGGCCAGCGCGTCATGCTCCAGCCCGGGTTGTCGTGCGGCGCCTGCGCGCTGTGCCTCGAAGGGCGCGACAACGAATGTCCGAAGTACGACGTGCTGGGTTATCAGAGTGATGGCGGGTATGCGGAATACGTACGCGTGCCCGTCCAGAACCTCATTGCCATTCCTGATCACATCGGGTTTGTCGACGCATCGGCGTTTCCGCTGACCTTTCTGACGGCGTGGCACATGTTGATCACGCGGGCACGTCTGCGGGCGGGCGAGGTGGTGCTGGTGCTGGGCGCGGGCAGCGGCGTGGGACAGGCGGCTATCCAGATTGCCCGGCTGCACGGCGCACGTGTGCTGGCCACGGCCGGCACGGACGAGAAGCTCGCGCGTGCGCGCGCCATGGGGGCGGTGGAGGCGTTCAACCACTCCACGGAAGACCTGCCGGCAGCCGTCCGTCGCGCGACCGATGGGCGTGGCGTGGACGTGGTGGTGGAACACGTGGGCACCGCCACGTGGGACCGTAGCCTGCGGTGCCTGTCGCGCGGGGGGCGTCTGGTCACCTGTGGCGCCACGACCGGCCACGATGCCCGCATCGACCTGCGGTTCCTGTTTTCGCGCCAGCTTTCGCTGCTGGGGTCCTACATGGGACAAAAGGCGGAGCTGCTGCGTGCGGCCGGCGTCTACTTCGACGGTCACCTCGCGCCGGTGGTGGATACGGTGTTTCCGCTGGCGGAGGCTGCGGCGGCGCACACACGGCTGGAGTCGAGGGCCGGCTTCGGCAAGATTGTTCTCACCGTGTAACGCCGGCGTCACAGGCGCCATCCCAACGATTGTCGAAACCGTTCGGGCGTCTCCGGCGTCCATAGTGGGGGTGTATGATCCGCCCCTGGATCCGCGATGGACGTCAAGAGACAACGCCAGTCCGGCTTCGGCAGCGTGAGCTTCAGCCTCGTCGGTACGGTTGGCGTCCTGGCACTGGTGCTGGCTGGCGCCACCGTATGGCTGCTGCTCACGGATCCGGTCACGGTGGCCGAGTCGGTGGATTCCGGCGCGGTGACGCCGCTCGTCAGGTCCCTGGCGGGCTCCATTTACGACGTGCTCGTCCGCCTGCTCGCCTACCTGTAGGGCTCGCGCTCGCCGCCGTACCGCGGAACGCCCCGGCCGGCACGTGACCTGTTCCTGTTATCAGGGGCCTGTGCCCGGTTCGGGCCACTCATGTTCGAGTGGCCCGTGCGTTCCGCGTAATGTCGTGGCGAGACAGCCTACAGGTGGCGGAGCAGGAACCGCGACAGGTAGTAGCCGTCGAGAAACTTGAACGGCGCTTCACCGGTGGTGTAGTGCCCGCACGGCAGCATGGCGACGGCCGCATCGGGATCCCGGCGCCGCCATTCGTCCACCAGCATCAACGACAGGTCGATGGGGAACGTGAGGTCGTACTTCGCGTACACGAGCAGCGTGTGCGCGCGGCCGGCGCGCTCCAGGTACGACCACGGGCTGATGGGGCGCCACAGCTCACGCAGATCTTCGAGCGTGATGTGGCCCTCCATGCCCTGACGGACGTGCTCGGTGGACAGGCCTCGCCACACGACGTCTCCGAAATACGGTGACACGTGATTGAGCGCCTGCGCGCGCACCAGCGGTTCGTGCACGCTGCTGAGCATGGCCAGGCACGAGCCGAGGCTGGTGCCCAGCAGGCCGAGCCGGTCGTAGCCCTGATCGCGCAGCCACCACAGCGCGCGGCGCACGTCCATTACCGCCTGACGGCACGACTGCAGCGTCCGTCCGACGTTGGTCGACACGATGTAGTCCGCCCGCGCGGTTTCCGGAGGCATCCGGCGATCGTGATAGGGCAGGCTGATGCGCAGCGCGGCCACGCCCAGCCGTGCCAGCAGCTTGCAGAGCCCGATGTGGCCTTCGCCATCGGCGTTCCACTGGGCCAGCACCACCACGGCACGTTTGCCCGCCTGGCCGTTACTCGCGGCCCGGCGCGGATTCGGCGGGAAGTAGCGCGCGTACACCGTGTTGTTTTCGGCATACGGCGTGGTGAAGCCGCTCGGAAACGTCAGCAGGCCCGCTTCACCACCCGCGCGCAGATGTTCGTCCGCCGGCGTGAACGTGTAGTCGCTGGTGGGCGCGGGCGTGAAGAAGGTGTCGGTGTCGCGCATCACCGTCTCCACCCACTCCATCACGGCTTCGCGAGGGGAAAGGTGCGCCGGTGACGCATCCTCTCGAGGGGCGGCGTGATGATGCGGCGGCGACAGCCAGTCGAGTCCCCAGTCGAAGGGACGAACGACGCGGAGGTCGCGGCTGACGCTGGCGAGACGATGTTCCCAGCGATGGAAGAACGACTCGATCATGCGCGCGCGAGCCGTGCTTCCACGGCCAGTGCGGCTTCCAGCAGACGCGCGGTGGCGCCGTGCCGTCCGACGAGTTGAAGTCCCACCGGCAGTCCGGCCGCCGTGTGTCCGCACGGTACCGAGATCGCCGGGTGTCCCGTGATGTTGAACAGTTGCGTGCAGCGCAGCATGACCGCGCGAACGGGTTCGGTACCGCCCTTCACTGGTACGCTGCCGGCACCGAGCGGTGGTGCCGGAATGGCCAGTGACGGCAGCGCCAGCACGTCCACGCCGCCCAGTGCGGCATCCACTTCGTGCCGGAGCCGCGCGCGCAGGCGCAGGGCGCGAACGTAATCTTCGGCCATCACGTAGCGGCCCATCTCCAGGCGGATACGCACGGGCGTGGTGTAGTCGCCGGACTGTGTCTCCAGCAGATGCGCGTGATACTCGGCGCCGTCGGCCAGCACGAGCGGCAGGTACACCGCCGGCGTGTCGGCGGCGTGCGGGATGTCCACGCCGGTGACGCGCGCGCCCGCGGACGCCAGCGTCTCGATCGCGCCGTTCACGAGCCGTTCGACGTCTTCGTCGAGCCGGTCGAAGAGATACCCCTGCGGCCGGCCAATCCTGAGCGTCCGTACATCGGCAGTCGTTGGCTCCACCGTGTGGCCGGCACCGCGCATGACGTCATACAGCAGCCAGGCGTCGGCTACCGATCGCGTCATGGGACCGACATGATCGAGCTGCCGGCTGAGCGGCACGACACCTTCCGCGGGCACCTCGCCCCACGCAGGCTTCAGGCC
Source organism: uncultured Bifidobacteriaceae bacterium (assembly GCA_964653955.1). Lineage (GTDB taxonomy): Bacteria > Acidobacteriota > Vicinamibacteria > Vicinamibacterales > UBA2999 > VFZN01. Next base: position 7,142 of record CAZZGM010000016.1, read on the forward strand.
GACAATGCCGCACACGGCGGACGGAATGCGGATGGAACCGCCCGTGTCGGTGCCGACGGTCGCGAGGGCCATGCCCGTGGCCACCGAAATGGCCGATCCACCGCTGGACCCGCCGGGCGATCGTGTCGGGTCCACGGGATGACGAGCCGGTCCGAATCCCGAATCCTCGTTCGTAGTGCCGAACGCGAACTCGTGCAGGTTGGTCTTGCCCACGAACACGGCACCGGCCGCCCGCAGCCGGGCGGCCACCGGCGCATCATCCGCGGCCACGTGCGTGCGCCGTACCTGCGAAGCCGCCGTGGTGGGGACACCAGCCTGGTCGACGAGATCCTTGAGCGAGACCGGAATGCCGTGCAGCGCCCCGCTGGTCCGTCCGGCCGCGGCTTCACGATCCGCGGCGCGCGCGTTGGCCAGGGCTTCGTCGCTGGTAATGGTAATGAACGCGTTCAGTTCGGGCTGGAGCCGGCTGATGGCGGCGAGGCAGTCTTCGACGAGGCGCTCGGACTTCACCTCGCCGCGCGCGACACGGGCCACCAGTGCCGACAGCGGCTCACGTTCGGCCGATGGCGTCCAGGCGGTGGATGCCACCGCGGACGGCGCATCGCTGCGTTCGGCTTCGCCATCACCTGCGGCTGCCGATCGGTCATCGAGACCTGCGGCCGCCTCGCGGAGCGCGCTCAGCGACGTGCCGAGGCTTTCGAGCAGCGGCGCAACGGCATCCAGGCCGCGGCGACGGGCGTCGGCCACGGCCATCTCCTGCCAGTCACGGACACTCACGACAGTGCCTCGACCTCGTCCAGCGTCGCGACGGCGCGCCTCAGGTGCGGAATGGTAATGGAGCCGCCGACAATGAGCGCGACGTTGAAGGTCTCGAAGATCTCCTCGCGCGTCACGCCTTCTTCCTGGCAGCGCGCGATGTGATAGGTGATGCAGTCGTCGCATCGCAGCACGAGCGACGCCACCAGCCCCAGCAGTTCCTTGGTCTTGACGGGCAACGCCCCGGCCTCGTAGGCGCGCGTGTCGAGCGCGAAAAACCGTTTGATCTCGAGGTTCCCACTCTCGTGAATACGGGCGTTCATCTTCTCGCGGAACTCGCGGAACTCCTTCAGTCGTTCGCTCATGAGGCAACCTTCGTGCTGATGGCCACGCCGTCGCCGACCGGCAGCCAGGTCGTGTAGAAGCGCGGGTCGTCCCGGAGATGGGTGTTGTACGCCGCAATGGCCGCGGTATCGCTGGCGTTGCGTTCGCGCGTGGATTCGTAGCCGGGGACGACGGCGCCGCTCCACAGGACGTTGTCGGTAACCAGTACGCCGCCGGGTTTCAGCAGCGCGGCAAGACGGTCGAGCATCGGCAGGTAGCCCTGCTTGTCGCCGTCCTGGAAGATGAGATCGAACGGTCCCGCCACCTTGTGCAGGAACCGCGACGCGTCGCCCACCATCACATGCACCTTGGCGTCCTGACCGGCGGCCTGCGCATGCTCCCGCGCCCGGGTGGCCCGCTCGGGACTACGCTCGAGCGAGATGATGCGGCCATCGCCCGGCAGTGCCGTGGCCATCCACAGCGTGGAATAGCCGATGGCGGTGCCGATTTCCAGGATATGGCGTGCCGCCGTCATCCGCACCAGCGCATGCAGCAGCGCGCCCGTCTCGGGGAATACGAGAGGGAGATCCTCCGCGCGGCCTTCCCGGGCGACAACCTCCAGTTGTGGGTGGGGCAGGCGGGACAGACCGGCAAGGTAGTCGACGATGGTGGAGGGCACCAGCGACGTCATCGAACCATGATTGTAGACGATACAATCGCAGTCCTGTGCGTCACACGAAGATCATTGCCACACTCGGGCCCGCGTCGCGCGACATCGCCATTGTCGACGCACTCATCGAGGCCGGTGCCGACGTGTTCCGTCTCAACTTCTCGCACGGCACACATCCCGAGCACGCCGTCCTGTTTGCTGCCGTGCGCCAGGCATCCGCGGCGCGCGGCCGGCACATTGCCGTGCTGCAGGACCTGTCGGGGCCCAAAATCCGCACGGGACGCCTGGCCGGTGGCCAGCCGGTCCACCTCGCGGCCGGGCAGCGGCTGGAACTGGCCATTGGCGACGAAGCGGGCGACGCGGACCGCGTGTTCACGTCGTACGCGCCGCTGGCTACCGCCGTGTCACCGGGCGATCGCCTGCTGCTGGACGATGGGTTCCTGCAACTGCGGGTAGAAGAAGTGTCGGACGGGCACATCGTCACGACCGTGGTCGATGGCGGCATGCTGGGAGAGCACAAGGGGATCAACGCGCCCGGTGTGCCGCTGCCTCCCGCCGGCGTGTCGGACAAGGACGAACGAGATCTGGCGTTCGGACTGGCGCTGGGTGTGGATGCGGTGGCGCTCAGCTTCGTCCAGTCGGAAGCCGACATTGCCGCGGCCCGTGCCATCACCGAACGCGAAGGGCGGCCGGACGTGCCGCTCATTGCCAAGCTCGAGCGTCCCGAAGCCATCGAGCGCCTCGATGCCATCCTGGCGGCCGCGGACGGCGTGATGGTGGCGCGCGGCGATCTGGGCCTGGAAATCCCGCTCCAGCGCGTGCCACGGGTGCAGCGCGACGTGCTGCGCCGGGCGCGCGAGTGCGGCGTGCCGGCCATTCTCGCGACGCAGGTGCTGGAGTCGATGCGCGTGGAACCGCGGCCGACACGCGCCGAGGTGAGCGATGCGGCGACCGCGGTGGCGCAGGGCGCCGACGCCATCATGCTGTCGGGCGAAACGGCCACGGGCGCCCATCCCGTTCGTGCGGTCCGGATGCTGGCGTCCATCATTGCCGAGGCCGAAGCGGGCGACGCCGATACGGCGGGCGAGCCGGCACCTCACGATCCGGTGGCCGCTCTCTGCGACGCCGCCATCATTCTGGCCCGGCAGTCGGGGGCCGACGCCATCGTGGCCGTGACGCGCGAAGGACGCACGGCCCGCCTGCTGTCCATGCGCCGGCCGCGCGCGGCCATTTACGCGGCCAGCGATCGCGAAGACGTGGCGCGCCGCCTGGCAACGTGGTGGGGCGCGTATCCGCTGGTGATGCCCATCGAAGGCGATGTGGACACCGTTGCCGAACGCGCCGTGACCTGCCTGGTCCGCGATGGCCTGCTGATACCTGGCGCGCGCGTGGTGGTGATGAACGCCACACCGGAGCCGGGGCCCGGCGTGGCCAACTTTCTCAAGGTGCGCCAGGTCTGAGTCGAGGCGTCCGGCACATCAGCGGGCGCGCCGCCCATGGGGGCGACGGGGACAGCGTCAGATGGTGGCTTCGTCCTGCACGAGGGCGCCCCGTTCGAAGCGGTCCGGCGCGAACAGGTCAACGTCGAACGTTTCGCTGCGGCCCAGGCGGATCATCTCCGACACGATGAGGCCGGTGGCCGGCGACATCATCAACCCGTGCCCGCTGAAGCCGCACGCGAAAATGAAACCGGGCAGCGCGGGATGTTCGCCGAGCGCCGGGTTGTGATCCGGCGTCATCTCGTAGAGGCCCGACCAGCCGTGCGCATCGCGCAGCCCGTCGAACGCCGGCAGGCGCTTCCGCAGCACCGGCAGGTACTCGCGCTCCCAGCGTGAGTCGTCTGCGTCGAGGTTTTCTCCCGGTGCTTCCGTCCATTTGGTGAACGCGACAATGACGCGATCGTCGGCGCCCGGGTCCACCGGGTCGTCGTGGCGCCAGTGGAGCCCGGTGGGGTCGACCACCATCGGGAACCGGTAAGGCCAGTGACGGGGCAGCGTGGCCCTGAACAGCATCTGGCGCAGCGGCACGATGGGCATGTCGAGCCCCGCGCGTCTGGCCACCTCGCCTCCCCACGCACCCGCGGCGTTCACCACAACGCCTGCGCCGATGGTGGTGCCATTGTCGAGCACCACTCCCGCGGCGCGCCCGCCGTCGACGAGCACGCGCTGCACGGTGCCTTCGACGTAGGTAACGCCGGCCGCCTCGGCGGCGCGATGCATGCCGCTCAGTACCTCGCGCGGGTTGGCGTACCCATCTTCCGGACCGAGCATCCCGAAGACGATGTCGTCCAGGTGAAGATCCGGGACGAGGCGCCGGATGTCGTCCGGCGTGAGCATTTCAACGATGGCGCCGGCCGCGCGCTGCAACTCATAGCGCCGTGTCAGCTTCGGCGCCGTGGCGGCGTCGGCCAGGAACAGGTAGCCGCGCTGGCGGAACCACGCCCTCGGTGGTGTGTCGGGCGTACCCATCCGCTGGTCGAACTGCTTCCAGAACGCCACGCTGTGCTGCACCATGCGCACCGTCACGCCGCTGCAGAACTGCTGCCGGATGCCGCCCATGGCGAGGAACGCCGACGCCCGGCCATAGGCGCGATCACGTTCCACGACAACGACCGAGCCGGTGAAGCCGTGGGCCTTCAGGTGCCAGGCCACGCTGGAGCCGACGACGCTGCCGCCTATCACCACCACGTCTGCCGTCATGACATCTCCCATACCCGCGGCTGGACCGGCCTGACGCCGGACCACTCGAGGTGCTCACGCAGTGCATCGAGGGCGCGGTCCCAGCCGCTGCCCATGATCAGGAAGTACCGCTGCCACCGCTCCCCATCGTCCTCCGTGCTCTGACGGACGACGAGCTCCGTGGTGCGTCCGTCTTCGATGCCGCGCACCTGCACTTCGAGCGCCATTGGTCCGAGAGGAGCGCCTTGAGGCGGTTGGTAGTGGAGGTCGGCTACGAAAAACGACGAGGACGGGCGGAAGTCCATCACCGTACCGTACAGCGTGCCGCCCAGCCGGCCGAGCACGTCGTCTTCGGAGTCCGTGGCCGGCCACTGCACGGCGTAGGGGCCGAGCGGGCGCGCGACGGTCACCGATCGATACACTTCCCACCACGCCTCGAGATCGCGCGGCTCGAAAAACGCCGACAGCACGCGCGACGGCGTGGCGCGGATGCGCATGGCCCGCTGCAGGGTGAGGCCGGAATCGGTGGATGATGCCATGTCAGTCGTACAGGAGGAATCGTTGCCGCGCCGCCAGGAAGTCGGTCATGGCGCCTGGCCAGGTGCCGGCAATGTCTTCGGCCGGCGTGCCGGCATCGATAGCCTCGCGCAGCGCCGGTGATCCCGCGAGGATGTCGATGGGCGCCTTCTCGTGTTCGTATTCGTACGGTGGCTGGCGCCACGCATACTGCGCGGGATCCTCGCGGCGAATGGCGTCGATGAGCGCCACACCCGTGAGCACGGGACGGAACGTCTGGCGATCCAGCACGTGAATCTGGCAGCCGCCGCAGGCTGTGCGGGCGTGTTTCTGGAACGTTGGCTCGAACACCGCCGGGCGGAAGTACACGCCCGGCAGCCCGCGGTCATTCAGCGCGTCCGCCAGCCGCTCGGGATGCACCCAGGGTGCCCCCACCAGTTCGAACGGCCGCGTTGTGCCGCGTCCCTCCGAGGCCATGGTTCCTTCGAAGAGCACGGTGCCCGGATAGACGATGGCCGTGTCGAGCGTCGGCATGTTGGGTGAGGGCATCACCCACGGGAGACTCGTCTCGTCGGCGTACTGTGTTCGCGACCAGCCGGTCATCGGCACTACCTCCAGGCGTGCGCCGATGCCGAAGTGTTCGTTGAACAGCCGGGCCAGTTCACCCATGGTCATGCCATGCCGCATGGGAATGGGAAACTGCCCGACGAACGACTCGTATCCCGCCTCGAGCATCGGTCCTTCGACCTCGATACCGCCAATCGGGTTGGGCCGGTCGCAGACGATGACCTCCACGCCATGGCGCGCGGCCGCGCGCAGGCAGTTGGCCATGGTGTAGATGTAGGTGTAGATACGGGCGCCGATGTCCTGGAGATCGATGACGAGCGCATCGAGCCCGGCCAGCATCTCGGCCGTCGGCTCGCGCGTGTCGCTGTAGAGCGAGTACACGGGCACGCGGCGGAGGGCATCCTCGTCGTGAGGTGTTTCCACCATGTTGTCCTGCGCGTCCGAGCGGAAGCCGTGCTGTGGACCGAACAGCGCCGCCACGGTCACGTCAGGCCGAGCCAGGCAGGCGTCGACGATGTGGGTGTAGCGGCCGTCGACGGAGGCGGGATTCGAGAGGATGCCGATGCGCCGGCCGCGAAGCCGATGCGAAGCGAGGAGGTGCGTGGAGCCGGGCGAGACGGGCACCGCAGGATTATAGTGGGCTGTATGACGGTCCACGGGGAGACGAAACCATGCGACGACTGAAATGGGTCACACTTTGTGCGCTGGTGACGACCGCGTGCCTGGGGGGTGGTGGGTCACGTCCCCGCGTCTCGGGCGGACCGCCGCCATCGGTGTCGCCCGCGGCCGCGGTCCTGCAGGGACAGTGGGAACTGGTCACGGTCGAGGCACAGGGCGCGCCGCGTCCGGCCAACGGCCGGCTGTCGTACGACGAGTTCAACAACATTGCCGTGCGCGCGGAGCTCACGCCCGAGGCCGGAGTGACGCCGCCGCGTGTGGTGCTGCTGGACTTCGCGGCCAAGGCGACGGTGGCCGGTGACGAACTCAACTACGTGGGCCTGGAACGCCGGGCACCGCCTGAACAGATGATTCCGACGGCCGCCGAGCCATCCGCCTGGCGTCATTTCGCGGTGGAAGGCGACACGCTGCGCGTGTGGCAGGAAGATGCGTCGGGCCGGCCCATCGGCACGCTGGTGTTCCGGCGCGTCCGGTAGCGCGGCCGGCCGCAGGTGGCGCCGGCCTTCAGTTTTTGCGCGGGTGGTCGATTACAGACGCAAGTACCGATGTCCGCGAACGCTCCTGCTTCCAACCGCCGGCTGAGTGAGCCGGAACTCGACACATGGTTTCGTTCCGGCGGCTGGCGCACGCTTTCGGGCGAGAGCCTCCTCTCGATGCCGCCGCTGGCCACGGAGCTGATTGAACTGGCTTCGAATCCCGACGTGTCGCAGGTCAAGGTGGCGACCATCGTCGCCAAGGATCCCGTGCTGGCCACGCGGGTGCTGGCCTTTGCCAACTCGGCGGCCATGGCGTCTGCCATCAGGATCACGTCGATCAACGAGGCCATTCTGCGCCTGGGGACGCGGCGCGTGTGCAACATCGCGCTGGCCGATCGTCTGGCGTCGGGATTCCAGGACACCCGTATCTACGGGGCGCTTGGCCGGTCGCTGCGCGATCACAGCATTGGCGCGGCGTACGTGGCCCACCTGATGGCCGATGGCGCGCAGGTGCCCTCGGATGAAGCCTTCCTGTTCGGCCTGCTCCATGACATCGGCAAGCTGTATGTCCTGAAGCTCGTGCACGACTTCGGGCGGCCTATGCCGCTCGGTGTGCTGACGCCGCGAGTCCAGCAGATCGTTGCCGACACTCATGCCGAGGTCGGCGGGCACCTGGTGCAGCAGTGGGGGCTGCCCGAGAGTCTGCAGGAGCCCGTGATGTGGCACCACGAGCCGGTGCTGGCCGGGCAGTATCGTCGCGCGGCGGGCATTGCCTATGTGGCCAATCGTCTGGCACATCGGTATGGCTTCGGTGTTCCCCGTGACGAGGAGTACGACCCGCTGGCCGATCCGGAAGTGCGCGAACTCGGTATCGACGAAGCCGCGCTGGCGGCGCTCGACGCGCGCGCGCCCGGGTTGTTCGAGGTCGCCCGGCGCGGTCTCAGCTAGTGGAACCGGCTGGCCGGGGACTGCCGGCGGGCAGCAGCCGCGCGTCGATCTGGTGCTCACGCAAACCCGAACTGACGGTCCAGGCCAGGAATGCTTTGGCGTCCTGGCCGGCCGGGTCGGGAAAGGCCCGCTGCAGGTCCGCGCGCAAGTGATGGATTTCGCCCCACAACACCGGTATTTGATGCGTCCGGCCGAAACGTTCGTCCGGACTCGTCAGCCAGGCGTAAAAGCTGTCTCCGTCCGCCGCGTCGAACGGATTCGGAAACCGTGTCGCCGCGTCCGGAAGGTTCCGCAGCAGCGCGCGGGCGACATCCGGAATGGGCACACCGTTATCGAAACGGCCGAACGAATAGGGAGCGCGCCTCGCTTCCTCGACGCCGGCCTCGCGCAGCCGCGACGCGTAATCGTCCAGCATGCCGGCGGCGCTGCCGAGTGCCGCGCGCGTCATGTGTGGTGCGTGTTTCGACAGCTGTTCGGGTGACGCCGGATCGAATCCGCTGAAGTGGAAGTAGCGGCACGGCCCTCCGGACACCATCGGGCCATCCACGGTTTGTCGCAACTGCCGCTCCGGCAGATTCCAGTAGGCCACGTTGCAGCCGGGATCGCGGACGATGCCGATGTCGTCGAAGAAGGACGGTACGAGATCCAGCCATCGCTGGTCGTGGTGCAGGCCGGCGGCGGGTTCCGATTGATTGTGCGTGCGCAGGCGGGTGACCCACCATTCGAGAAACCGGCGGCCCTCGCCACTCTGGCTCACCGCCACCGAGCCGCCGTTGAAGGTGCCGGCCCGGAGCATGCTCAGCTCGCGTGCGACCGGATCGGTGGACGCCGGCTGCAGCAGGTGCGGCGTCAGCGTGATGGCGTGCGCGGCACAGGTGGCCACGAACGGCGACAGGTCGCCGGTCACCAGGATGTCCGCATCCACGAAGATGGCGGTGTCGTAGCCGAGATCGAGCAGGTACTTCAGGATGAGCGGCTTGCCGAGCATGGCCAGTGCATGCGGCGGACACTGGAAGGCCTGTTGCGCAAGATCCGTGAGGCCGAACTGCTCGATCGACACCATTGTCAGGCCGCCTCGATTCCAGCCGTCGAGCACGGCGCGCCGTTCGGCGACGAGACCGACGACAGGGGCATCCGGACAGAAGGTATGAAGCGAGTGCGCCAGTACCCGCGCGTCGGGGAGATGGCTGGCGGTGAAGGTGGTGCCGAAGGCGATGCGCCGGCTGCTCGTCACGAGGCCGCCCCGCCGAGAAACGCTTCGGAGACCCGATGTTCGGCCAGGCCGCTGCTGCGTGCCCACGCCATGAACGCGCCGGCGCCGGGCCCGTTCAGGTTGGGGAACGCGCGCTGAAGATCCGGGCGCAACCGGTAAATGGCCTCCCAGAATCGCGAGATGCCGGCGCCGTCCGCCGGCGCCAGGAGCCACTGCCAGAAGCTGTCCGGACCGGCCGTACGCAGCGGGTCGCCGAAGCGCGCGGCTCCGGTGCCGAGTGCCGCGTGCAGCTGGCGGGCGACGTCGGGCACGGCCACCCCGTTGTCGAACGTGCCATAGGCATACGGCCAGTGCCGTGTTTCTTCCAGGCCCGCCGCCCTGAGGGCGCGGCCAAACCGTTCGAACACCAGGTGCGCATCACCGGCCTCGTGCCAGCCGAGCCGCCGGTTATAACGCGTAAACGCCTCGGGTACGTCTGGATCGAAGCCGCTGAAGCGGAACACGACCGACGGCCGTCCATCCACGCGGACGATGCCGCTGGCGTCGACGGTGACGTGACGGTCTGGCAGGCTCCAGTGTCCGAGGTTGCACGCCGGGTCGCGAAGGACGCGGATACCGTCGAAGAACGACAGTGCCAGGTCGACCCAGCGCTGCTCGAAGTGCAGTCCGGCCGGCACGTCATGGCGACAGGCTTCGGCCAGCCGTGCCTGCCACCACGCCAGGAACCGCCGTGCTTCGGGATGCTCGGCGACGCCGACCACGCCGACGTTGTAGGTGCCGGACAGCAGGATGTTGAGTTCCCGCGCCACCGCATCCGGGCCGTCGAGCGGTTCCACGAGATGCGGCGTCAGCACCACCGCTGCGTCGTCCAGCGGCGCCAGCAGCGGGGTCAGTGTGCCCAGCACGAGCGTTTCCTGCTTGAAAAAAACGACACGTGTAAATCCCCGATCCAGCAGGTGTGCCAGCAGGTACGGCGTGCAGGCATAGCTGAGCGGTTGTTGCGGGTAGCGGAAGCGGAACTGCGACAGATCGGGAATGTCGAGGTCGGCCAGCGACACCAGCGTAAACGGCTCCGCGGTCGGGTCGAAGCAGCCGTCGACCTCGTCGGCCAGCAGCGTGAACACGGGAATGTCCGGGTTGTGCGCACGGACCGATTCGGCCAGCACCCGCGCGTGCGGAAGAAGGGGCTTGGCGACAATGGTGCAGGCCGCTACAGACATGGGAGTGGCGCGCGGAGGGGCGTCGATCGAGAGAGGTCCGCCGGTTACAGCAGCAGGAAACACGCCGCGGCGACGAGCGTGGGTGTCAGCGCCGAGACGGCCAGCCACAGCGGCGACACGCCGTTTTCGAAATAGCGGCCAAGGATGGCCTGCCCCGCCGGATTCGGCGCGTTGGCAATCACCGTGAGACCGCCGCCGGTGACGGCACCTGCCACCACGACGTATTTCAGCGTGTCGTCGAGGTTGGGGACCAGCGTAGCGAGATAGGTGATGAGCGCGTTGTCGTTGAACGCCGTCAAGACCGTGGCACTCCAGAACAGCGGCAGGCGCGCGAGCCCATCCAGCACCGGTGCAATCCACCAGCCCTGCAATCCGCCGTGAATCACCAGGCCGCCCAGGAAGAAACCTACCAGCAGCGGCGACTTCAGTTCGATGGGTGACTGATAGAACGAGGTGGCCTGCGTGAACCCCAGGAAGAAGAGGAACGCCCCGACGAACAGTGCCGGGTAGTGGGCTTCCATGACCACGAAGCCCAGGAACCCCAGGTGCACGGCCGTCACCCACGCCGGCACCGCCGGTCCCCTGTCGCCATCGTCCACGGTGGTTACGGCGGCGTTGGTGGCCAGCGCAGCCAGCTCCGAGCGGAAGAGCAGGAAGTAGATCAGGTTGGAG
>CAZZGM010000017.1:0-7021 GCA_964653955.1 uncultured Bifidobacteriaceae bacterium
CGACGGGGATGGTTAAGCCTTCGCGCTAACGCCGCCTGACACCGAACGTACACCCTCATGCGTGTTCTCGTAACCGATGGTGACTCCCGGGCGGCGCTCGCTGTCGTGCGCTCGCTCGGCCGGCGGGGCCATCACGTGATCGTTGGCGCACGCCGATCGCCGGCCCTGGCGCAGACGTCCCGTCACTGCCGCGAGCGGATGACATATCCCGACCCTTTTGGCGACGGCAACGCGTTCGCCGCCGCACTGCTCGCTGAGGTAGAGAGCCGGAAGGTCGATGTGCTGCTGCCCACCGCGCATGCCTCGGTGCGCCTGCGGCTGGTCTGCGGTGCCGACGGCATCCCCACCACGGTGCGTTCAAGCAACTCTGCCAGGTTCCGCTCCCCAATCGCACCGCACTGAGCCGTGCCGCAGACAAGGCGGATATGATGCGCCTCGCGCAAGAGGTGGGCGTGCCGATTCCGGGAACCGTCTACCTGGAAGAGGCAGAACAGATCGAGCAGGTAGCAGACAGCCTGTCGTTTCCGGTGGTCGTGAAGCCACGCCGGTCGCGCGTGCGGACGAACGACGGTTGGCAGTCGTGCTCGGTCACGTATGCGGCGGATGTCGAGGAGCTGCGCCGGAAGGTGCGGGCGTGGCCCGAGGCGGCATATCCACTGCTGCTGCAGGAAAAAATCTCCGGACCGGGACTTGGCGTCTTCCTCTGTCTGCATGGCGGCACAACGGTTGCCGCGTTCAGCCATCGCCGCCTGCGCGAAAAACCGCCGTCCGGCGGCGTCAGCGTGCTCAGCGAAAGCGTGGAACTGCCGGCCGGACTCCGCCGCCACGCGGAAACGCTGCTGCGCGCGCTCGACTGGACCGGAGTGGCCATGGTCGAGTTCAAGCTGGACGAACGCGACGGCGTGCCGAAGCTCATGGAAATCAACGGCCGTTTCTGGGGCTCGCTCCAGCTCGCCATCGACGCCGGCGTCGACTTCCCGGCCATCCTCGTGGATACCCTTGCCGGGCATACGGCTCCAGCACCCGCATATCGCGCGGGTGTGCGAAGCCGCTGGTTCTGGGGCGATGTCGACGCGCTGTTGATCACGCTCTTCGGCGATCGGCAGGCCGCCGGTTTCCCGACCTTCCAGACAAAACTCGCACGGCTGGCCGGGTTCCTCGCCCTGTGGGGGCGCGACCTTCACTACGAAAACCCCAGGCTCGCCGACCTCGGCCCATGGTGGCATGAGACGGCAGCCTGGTTCCGGGATCTGCTTCCGCGCCGGTCGCACATGCCGATCGGCGGCGTTGGAAAGACGTCTGGTTGTGCCTGAGAATCCCCTGTTTTTTCCCAACGGCGACCGTACGCTGTTTGGCGTCGCCCACGAGCCACCCGCAGGTACGCCTCAGCGGATGCCGTTCGTGTTCTGCCATCCCTTCGGGGAAGAAAAGCTCTGGAGCCACCGGGTCTTCGTCACCTTCGCACGCGAGCTGGCGCGCCGCGGTCATCCGGTCCTGCGATTCGACTATATGGGCAGCGGCGACAGTGATGGCCGGTTCGCCGACGCCTCCGTGGCCACTGTCCAGTCGGACATCCGATGCGCAGTCGATTACCTGAAGGACCGCACGAAGAGCAGCGCCGTCGGGCTGATTGGCCTGCGATTCGGGGCCACGCTGGCGGCCGGCGTCGCCGACGGCCGTGACGACATCGGCCTGCTTGTGCTCTGGGCGCCGATTGTCAACGGCAGCCGATACATGCAGGAGCTGCTTCGCATCAACTTGACCACGCAGATGGCCGTCTATCGGGAGATCCGCGAAGACCGGGATGCGCTCGTGGCCGGCATGCGGGCGGGGCTGACGGCCAACGTGGACGGGTACGAGGTCACACTGCCGATGTTCGAACAGCTTTCGGCCATCAACCTGTCCGGGTCGCGGCATACCTTCGCCGGCCCGTGCCTGCTCGTCGACGTGGTGAAAGTGCACAGGGACGAGGCGGGGCCGGAGCTGAAATCACTGGCGGGACAGTATGCGGACGCTTCGTTGGCGGTCGTCCGGGAAGATCCGTTCTGGAAGGAAATCGAGCGCTTCTACGACGGCGCTCCTGCCCTCTTCGAACACACGCTCGAGTGGCTGGCGGACCGAACAGGCGTATCGGCAAAGGCAGGACAGCAGGCATGATCAACGTCCTGCACCTCCGTGACACGGATCGTGTCTGCGGGCCGGGCAAGACCATCATCGAGACCGCCCTGGCCACGGATCGGCGCGAGTTCTCACAGATTGTCGGACTCTTCCTGGCACCTCACGAAACCACGAACGTGTATATGGATACGGCGACGGCGCGCGGCGTCGATGTCGTGCCGCTCAGATCGGCGCACCGCTTCGACACGCGCGTCATTTCGGAACTCCTCCGGATCATCCGGGAACGAGAGATCCACATCGTCCACTCCCACGAATACAAGTCGGACATCCTGGCCTACCTCGTGTCGCTCGTCCGTCCGATACCGATCATGACAACGGTGCACGGATGGATTCGCAATCAGCTCAAGAGCCGACTCTACATCAGGACCAGCCAGGCCATGATGCGGCGATTCAGCCGTGTCGTCGCGGTATCCGAGAAGACTAGGACGGCCGTCATCGACAGTGGCGTCGACCTTTCTCGAGTCGTGGTCATCCGGAATGGCATCGTTACGCGAAACTACCAGCCGCAGCAGTACGCCCCAGGAGTGTTCAGGCACCGGCACGCCATTCCCCTCGATGCACCACTGGTCGGCTACGTGGGCCGGCTCAGCCCCGAGAAGGGACAAGTCGACCTGTTGCATGCGGTGCCTTCGGTCCTTGCCGTGCACCCGGATACGCGGTTCGTGTTTGTCGGTGACGGCCCGGACCTACCCGAACTCCAGCGGGCGGCTGCCGCAACAGGAATCCAGGAGCGCGTGATCTTCGCCGGGCATATGGCCGACGTTCGCCCGGTCTATCGCGACCTCGACGTGCTTGCCCTGACATCACACACCGAGGGCCTGCCCAACGTCGTTCTCGAGGCGCTGTGCATGGACACGGCCGTGCTCGCAACCGATGTCGGCGGCACCAGCGAAATCGTCACCGATGGAGCAACCGGACTGCTCGTACCCCCACGGGCGCCGGCTGAGATCGCTTCGGGCCTCAATCGGCTTCTCGGGGACGCAAGCTTTCGACAGGAACTCGCACTGAACGGGCAGCGATTCGTGCACGAGCAGTTCGACTTCGCCAAGCGGGTCGCCCGCGAAGAGGCGCTCTACCGCGAAATTCTGGCAGAGCGGTCCGGCGCCGTGGCGCTTCCCGTCAACTGAGGTCATGGCCGCCGCTTCCCCAGACACCCGTATCCGGATCCTTCAGGTCTCCTTTGGTCTGAACTTCGGCGGAGCCGAGAACGTCATCGTCAATCTGGCGAAGCAGATCGACCCGGAGCGATTCGAGATGGCCGCGTGCTGCACGCACATCCTCGGCCCACTCGCGGAGGTGCTGACCAACGACGGGATATCGGTGACGCTGGCAAACACGGGACGCTCGCCGTACTTGCGGCCGCTGGACGTGCAGCGCGTGATCGCACGCTTCAGGCCCCACATCGTGCACACGCACGGGCTGCCGGCACTGGCCAATGTCGGTCCGCTCGCGATGTTCGGGCGCATGCCGGCCTGGGTGCATACGTTCCACTACGGCAACTACCCCTACACCAAGCGGCGCTACATGTTCCTAGAGCGTTCTTACGCACGATGGGCCGACCAATTGGTGGCTGTCTCGGAACCACAGCGTCAGACTCTCATCAGCCATCATGGCTTTCATCCGGATCGCATCATCACGCTGCTGAATGGCGTTCCGAACAACCCGTTCGTGGCGGACCGTGACCTGCAGCTCAGGAAGCGCCAGGAACTAGGCGTGTCTCCCGACGATGTGCTGGTTGGGACCATTGCCGTGCTGACTGAACAGAAGGGCATCGGCTTCCTGCTGGATGCGGCCGCTCTGGTTGCCGCAAGCCTTCCCAACGTCAAGTTCCTGGTGGCCGGAGGCGGACCCCTCCTGGACGCGCTCCGCGAGCAAGCGCGCGCGCAGGGACTCGATTCGACGGTCGTGTTCACCGGCTGGCGCTCCGATGTCGCCGAGTTACTCGCGACGATGGACATGTATGTCATGTCGTCGCTGTGGGAGGCCATGCCGCTGGCGCTGCTCGAGGCCATGGCTGCTGCCCGGCCGATCATCGTCACGGACGTCGGGGACAATCGCCGCATCACCCTCGACGGGCGGGCGGCGGTCATCGTGCCCGCGCGTGACGGTTCGGCAATTGCCGAGGCTGTGCGCGATCTCGTGCGTGACCGCGACAAGGCCAGTGCACTTGGCCGGAGCGCGCTCGATGCCTTTGAAGACAGCTACACCGTGTCGCGGATGGTATCCCGATACGAGGCTCTTTATGCGCGACTCCAATGACTGAACGTACATCCATCCAGGCCAACCGGCCCATTCGCGTCGCCATCATCGGCGCCGGCAAGATGGGCATCAATCACATCCATGCGCTCCGGGGATGTCCTACGGCGACACTCGCCGGCATTGTCGATCCTCTGGTCGATCGTTCCCAGCTCGCCGAGCACATCGCATCCGATGTGGAGATCGTCCAGAGCGTGGATGAGCTGTTTGCGCGCGTGCGGCCGGACGTGGTCCACATCGTCACGCCACCGCACACGCACATGGACCTCGCGCGTGCCGTGCTCGAAGCCGGCGCTCATGTCTACGTGGAAAAGCCGTTCACCTCCACCCGGCACGAAGCCGAAATGCTGACGCGGCTTGCAGCCGAGCGAGGCCTGCAGGTATGCGCAGGTCACCAGTGCCTCTTCGACCACGCAAGCGTGGTGGGCCGCGGACGGATGGCCGAGATCGGTGAGGTCGTACGAGTCGAGAGCTATTTCTCGTTCCGCACGGTGCGCAAGTCCATCACGCCCGTAGACCAGGCGATGGACATCCTGCCGCATGCCGTTTATATGCTGCTGGACTTCCTGCGCACCGGCGGCGCCGGTGACCCGCTCACCATTGACGGGCTGAACGCGAGCGCGGATGGCACCGTCAATGCCATCGTGTCCATCGGGGCTCGGCGCGGCATTCTCAGCGTGTCACTCCGTGCGCGCCCCGTCGAGCAGTACGTCCATGTCACGGGCACGAACGGTATCCTGCGAATCGACCTGGTCACCGGCGCCGTGGTGGTGCTGCCTGGCGCCGGGGCCAACCTTGGCGGGGCACTCATCAACCCATGGCGGCAGGCGCGCCAGACCTTCTTCGGCGCGACACGCGGGTTCGTCCGGAACATGCGGGAGCGCAAGTACGGTTATCCCGGCCTGCGCGCACTCTTCCAGGCGTTCTACGACAGCATCCGGACGGGTGCAGCGCCCGCCATGACGAGCCGCGCCATCGAAGAGACCGTCGGTATCTGTGAGCAGGTCGGTCGAGTGCTGACCCGCGAAGCCGCCGCAGAGGAAAACGACGCACGAGCCGCACTGGCAGCCGCCGAGGAGCAGCTCACCGCTCCCCGCTCGGACCGCGGCGTGATCCTCGTAACCGGTGCCGGTGGATTCCTCGGACGCAGAACCGTCGAGGAACTGCGGGCACGCGGCTGGCCTGTGCGCGCGCTCACTCGCCGCCCCGCGCGATTCATCGATCGTGTGCCGGGGGCCGAGTACTGTGAGCGCGACCTCGCAGCCGGTGTGCCAGCAGCAGTGATGAGCGGTGTGTCGACGGTCGTTCACTGCGCAGCAGAAACAGCCGGCGGGCAGGCCGCGCAGGAGCGCAACTCCATCCGCGCCACGCGGGTACTCGCAGAAGCAGCGGCGGGTGCGGGCGTGTCGAAGTTCGTTCATATCAGCAGTCTCGCCGTGCTCGAACCAGTGACTGGCACCGTCACTGAGCGCACCCCGGTGGACGCCAGCCTCGAACGTGGCCCATATGCCTGGGGCAAGGCCGAGTCGGAACTTGCCGTTGTCGAGATCGGGCGAAATCTGGGAATGGGTGTCCGCGTCATCCGCCCCGGCCCACTCGTGGACTTCAAGGAGTTCGATCCGCCGGGCCGCCTGGGACGCGAGGTCGGGCCATGGTTCGTGGCGATCGGTCCGCGCGGAAGCCGGCTGCCGCTCATCGACGTCGGACAGGCAGCCGTTGCGATCGTGGCGACGGTCGAGCGGTTCGACGAGATACCCCAGGTGGTGAACCTGGTGGACCCGGCTGCACCAAGACGCGCGGAGCTCGTTGCACGTTTACGCGAGCGCCGGCCGGACCTTGGCGTGTTCTGGGTGCCGCTTCGTGCCCTCAAGATGGCCAACCCGTTTCTGAAGCTGGCCCAGCGGCTGCTCCTCGGCAGCAAGCGGCCACTCGACGTGGCCGCGGCGTTCGACGTGGTCTCATACGACACGCAACTGGCCGCGGAGTTGCTGGCGAAGTATCAAACGTTGTCGCCACAGGAACCGCCAGCAGTCGTGAGCGTCCGATGACACCCGTAACCGTGCCAACAGGACGATGCCGTTGGGCGTGATCTCGCGGCGCGGGCTCGTGCTGTTCCTGCTGGGCTGTGCTGCCACTCCGGCCATGACGTGGGCCATCAATGCAGCCCCGTATATCGACGCCCCCATTCGCGGTCTGCTTCGGCCGGACACCACGGGACCCGCCGACGCTATCGTGGTGCTCGGGGCTTCGGTGATCGAAGGCTGCACATTGAATATCAACGGTGTGCGTCGCGTGCTCCGCGCGGCGGGCCTTTACCGGGACGGTCGGGCTCCCGTCATGCTGTTTGCTGGTGGCGTGTCTCCGAAGAGCCCTTCATGCGCGGTCGCCGAGGGTATGGCCAGACTGGCCGTGTCCGTCGGGGTGCCAGCGGATCACATCTTGACGGAGACAGAGTCCAGGTCCACCTGGGAGAACGCGCTGTTCAGCGCACCGCGGCTGCAGGCTCTTGGCGCCAGGCGCATCCTGCTCGTCACGGATCGCCTACACATGGCCCGCGCCGAAGCAGCGTTCGGCCGTTTCGGCTTTG
>CAZZGM010000017.1:7031-9622 GCA_964653955.1 uncultured Bifidobacteriaceae bacterium
AGAGCTACGACGAATACTCCTGCACCGCCATGATCGGCTTTGCCATCGAGCGCGCCACCGTGCCCATGCACGAGAGCTATCGCGACAATGTCGACATGCTCTACCACGCGTTCCGTGAGCGGGTGGCCATCGGCTACTACACACGCCGCGGCTGGATCGCCGATCCCCTCACTTCCGGACAGAACTCTCCGATGCAGGACACCGCACCACTCACGCACGTGCAGACCATGCCTCTCGCGCATCCGGACGGACCGATTGTCATCCTCGGCGCGTCCTACGCCGGCGGGTGGCCCCTGCCGGATATCAAGGGCCGATCAGTCACTAACAAGGGCATCAGCGGACAGCAATCCTTCGAGTTGCTGGCGCGGTTCGAGCAGGATGTCGTCGCGGTACGGCCGCGGGCGGTTATTGTCTGGGGCTTCATCAACGACATCTTCCGCTCGCCGCGGCAGGACGTGGACCGGGCGAAGGAGCGTGCGAGAGAGAGCCTTATCGCCCTGGTGCAACAGGCGCGCTCCGCGGGTATCGAGCCGATCCTCCTGACGGAACTGACCATGGGACAGGCGAAGTCACTGACTGAGCGCGTGCGAAGCCTCGTCGGTGGCTGGCTCGGCCGTCCGAGCTACCAGGAATATGTCAACAACCATGTCCTGGACATGAACGCGTGGCTGCGCGATCTGGCGCGACGTGAAGGCCTGTTGCTGCTCGACGTCCAGCCGGCGCTGTCCAGGCAGGCGGGGCCTCGTCTGCCCGAGTACACCTCCGAGGACGGCAGCCATGTCAGCGCCGCCGGCTACGAGGCACTGACCCGGCATGTCATGCCGATCCTCGAGGTTCATCTGCGCGCACGGTGACCGCATGCACGTTTACACGACCATATGATTGACGCAATCCGGGCGCTGTACCAGGTACTGGACCCCCGCGACGTTCGCAAGGCAGCGAAGGTCCTGTGCCTCGTCCTGCTCATGGCCTTCGCCGAGGCCGTCGGCATCGCCTCGATCTCGCCGTTTCTCGCCGTCCTGGCCGAGCCCGACGTGATCGACACGAACCGCTACCTGGCCGCCGCCTATCGCATGACAGGGCTGACGTCCCGCAACGAGTTCCTGTTCCTTCTCGGCCTGGCGGCCCTGCTGCTGCTCGTCGGCTCCACGGTCCTGCGGGCCATCGGCACATGGGCGCAGCTGCGATTCACGAATCACCAGTCGCACGTGATTGGCCTTCGACTGCTGTCCCACTACCTCGGACAGCCGTACAGCTGGTTCCTGAGCCGGCACAGCTCGGACCTGTCCGTGGCCATCATCTACGAAGTGGGCAACGTCGTTCAGAACATGCTGTTGCCGTCGATGGTGCTCATTGCCAACTTCGTGAGCGTCTCCCTGATCCTGACCCTGCTCCTCGTCGTCGACCCGGTGCTCGCCACGAGCTCGGCGCTGGTGCTGGCCGCGGCGTATCTGGGCGTGTTTCTGCTTGGCCGACGCTATCTTGCCGTGACCGGTCAGCAGCGCATCGATGCCAACACCGCCCGCAACCGGGCACTGACGGAGGTGTTCGGCGGTATCAAGTACGTCAAGCTCACCGGCCTGGAAGCCCGATTCGAGGAGCGCTTCGCGATTCCGTCCGAGCGGATGGCACGGCTCAACGTCTCCGGCGCCGTCATCGCCGAGCTGCCGGCCCTTGTCATGCAGGGCGTGGTGTTCGGCGGCATGCTGCTGGTTCTCCTCTACCTCATTGGCGTTTACGGCAGCGTGGAGTCGGCGCTGCCGGTCATCGGTCTATTCGCGCTGGCGGGCTATCGCCTCATGCCGGCGTTGCAGGCCCTCTACAAGAGCGTGTCGCAGATCCGGTTCGCACAGGCCTCGCTCGACCTCGTCCGACGGGATCTCGAACGGCTGACGCCGGGCACCGCAGTACAGAGTGCGGTGGCGTCAGGGCCGCACGCCGGGCGCCGGGACGTGAGTCTGTCGCAGGCCCTCGAACTGGATCACATCTCGTACCGATACGCTGGTTCCGACCGGTTGTCGCTCGACGCGGTAGCGGTCCGGATCGACGCCAGGACGACTGTCGGTGTCGTCGGATCGACCGGGGCGGGCAAGACGACGTTCGTGGACATCGTGCTCGGGCTCCTGACACCGACAACCGGCTGCCTTCGTGCCGATGGGGTTGTGATCGACGGCGGGAACGTCCGCGCATGGCAGGACAAGGTCGGCTACGTGCCGCAGAACATCTTCCTGCTCGATGACAGCGTTGCCGCGAACATCGCGTTCGGTGCCTGGGAACACGAGATCGACATGGCCGCCGTGGAGCGCGCGGCCCGCATCGCCCACCTGCATGACTTCGTGGTCGGCGAACTGCCGGAAGGCTACCGCACGCGGGTCGGTGAACAGGGCGTGAGGCTGTCGGGCGGCCAGCGCCAGCGTATCGGCATCGCCCGCGCCCTCTACCGGAACCCCGAGATCGTGGTCTTCGACGAGGCCACCAGTGCGCTCGACAACGTCACGGAACACATCGTCATGGAGGCCATCCACGAGCTCATGGGCGTCAAGACGATGATTATCGTGGCGCATCGCCTGAGCACAGTCCGTGCGTGCGAT
>CAZZGM010000017.1:9632-17782 GCA_964653955.1 uncultured Bifidobacteriaceae bacterium
GCGTGGCTCGGTCATGGCCAACGGCACCTACGACGAGTTGTTCGAAAGCAACGAGCAGTTTCGGTCAATGGTCGCCGGAACAGCCGGGTGAGGTCATGTCCATAGCTGGAGCCATCGGTTTTCGACCACGCACGGCCTTGAGACGGCTGTACCGCCAGACGCGCCGGACCCTCCAGAAGCGGCGGGAGATCAAGCGGCACGCCAATGGGCTCTTGTACCAGGACCTCTGTGGATCGCCGGTGTTTCTGCGGGACCGTGGGGCCTACGAGCATGCGGAGGACGTACACCGCCTCTGTGATGAGGTTTATTTCCGGGGCTACTTCCCCCGGCCCGGCGACACGGTCGTCGATGTCGGTGCCGGTTACGGACACGAGGCGATCTACTGTCATGCGCGGTCACCCGGCGTCCGATACGTCGGTATCGAGATCCAGCCGTCCGTCTACGAATGCCTGGCCAATACGCTCGGGACGTGCGGCGGGGGCCTGCGTGCATTTCCGCTGGCCATCTCCGCGTCGGAAACATCAGTGTGGATCAGTAGTGTCATGGGCCGCGACTACGAGAGCGTGCAGGCAGGCGTAGACGGTCTGGTCGAGATCCCCGCGGTACCATGGTCGGACGTCCTGCAGCGGTTTTCGATCACCAGCGTCGATCTTCTGAAGGTCAACATCGAGGGCGGCGAGCGTTATCTGCTGCCGGCTCTCGGAAACCTCGAGCGGATCAATCGGGTCATCATTTCAGCTCACGATTTCCGTGCCGATAGAGGAGAAGGTGAACACTTTCGGACACGGGACTTCGTGCTGGATTACCTTCGTGTCGCGGGATTCTCCGCCCGATCGCTCAAGGACATGCCGTGGTGGCGAGACTGGATCTATGCCGAGCGATAAGGCAATGGCGATCGTCGCACACCTGGTCCGCCTTTGATTCCCTGCCATTCCTACGGTCAGCTCCATGAATGCCATTGTCCTTCTTGCGCTGGGTCTGGCGGGCGCCGCCCTGGCGTTCTGTACCGCCTATCAGCTGCTCTGGATGCTCCTGAGTGTTCCGTCGTGGTGGCGGCGGACAGGCCCGCGATCCGAGGCGCCGACGACGAGGTTCGCCGTCCTGGTTCCGGCCCACAACGAAGAACTCCTGATCGAGGAGACGGTTCGGAGCTTCTCGGCGAGCCGCTATCCCGACGGCCTGTGCACGGTCTACGTCATCGCGGACAACTGTTCCGACAAGACGGCCGACATCGCCGCGGCCGCTGGTGCGCGCGTGCTCGAGCGCCGGGATGACAACCTGCGCGGCAAACCCTACGCCCTCGCGTGGGCCCTCGATCGCATCGAGCCTGGCAGTTTCGACGCCGTGTTGATCATCGACGGCGACACGGCGGTCGACCCGGACTTCCTGGCCGCGATGGCTGTCCATGTGAAGGCGGGAACGCACGCGGTTCAGGGTTACTTCGGCGTACTCAACCCGAACGAGAACTGGCTGACGCGGCTCGGTGTCATTCCCGCCGCCATCAAGTTCCGGCTGCATTTCCCCGGTAAAATCGCGGCCGGGCTGTCGTGCCCGCTGGCCGGCAACGGCATGTGCTTCTCGCGCGAGGTCATCGAGCGCTTCGGATGGAACGCGTTCTCCCTGACGGAGAACTGGGAGTACTACATCATGCTGACGCTGCGCGGCTACCTGGTCACCGCCGCGCCGGAGGCCGTCATCTATTCGCAGGTCGCCCGGAGCCTGAAGCTGGGCGAGCCGCAGCGGATGCGCTGGATGAAGGGACGGATGGAGACGCTACGCAGGTACTGGTGGCCGCTCGTCAGCCAGGGACTCACACGTCCCGGCCTGCGCGAGCTGGACGCGCTGGTCGAACTCGCGCGTCCGTCCTATTCCATGCTCTTCATCTGGAGCGTGGCGTACCTGGCACTGTGCGCGGTGGCGAGCGCCACCGGAACGGTCGGAGTCGCATGGCCGATCGGGGCAGGCATCCTGGTCGTGGTGCAGGCGGCGTATGTCGTCGCCGGAGTTGTCGCGGCCCGGCAGGGGATGGCCACGTGGCTGGCGCTGGCGGCTGTTCCGTTCTACCTGGGATGGAAACTGGTCGTGAGCCTCAAGGGTGTGCTGACCATCAGGGATAAGACGTGGGTCAAGACCACGAGACATTGACCGCGCCCGCTGTGCGACGGTCGGCTTGAGATACCGATGACACGTATTACTGTTGCCATCTGCACCTGGAACCGTTGCGAGCAGCTCCGGCGGACGCTCGACGCGCTCTGTGCGGTCGAGGTACCGCCTGACGTCCACTGGGAAGTGGTCGTTGTCAACAACAACTGCACGGACCAGACGAGCGACGTCATTCGATCGTTTGCCGGCAGGCTGCCCATTCACGAGGCCATCGAGCCCGTACCCGGGCTGTCCAACGCCAGGAACCGCGCCATCGACACGGCCACGGGTGACTACATCATCTACATCGATGACGACATCCTGGTGGAGAAGGACTGGCTGTCGGAGTACGTCACGGCCATGCGCGCACATCCCACCGCGGGAGTGTTCGGCGGCAGTATCCGGCCGGAGTTCGACGGCACACCTCCCGAGTGGCTCGTCGCGGGCCTGCCCACGGTTGGCGGGGTCTACGGACTGAGCCGCGACCTCAGTGGGCCAATCGCACTGGACTCGCCGCACCTCCCGCTCGGCGGCAACATGGCCATTCGGGCGGACCTGCTGCGCGAACACCGGTTCGACGCCCGCTTCGGACGCAATGCCGGCAACCTCCTCACCGGGGAGGAGGCTGTGCTCCTCAGAACCATCCTCGAGTCGAGTGAATCCGGCAGATGGGTGCCGACGGCGCGCGTGCGCCACTGCATCCCCAGGAGAATGCAGACACTCCAACACGTTCGCCGGTACTTCCACGACTATGGGGTGTCGTTGATGTCCTCGCCCTCGACACGCGGCCCCGCCTTGTTCGGCAGACCGCTGTGGATGTGGCGTCAGGCGATTCAGAACGAACTGCTCTATCGCCTCAGACGCATCGGCGGAAAGCCGGAGGACTGGGTCGTCAACCTGAAGCTGGCCAGCATGGCCTGGGGTGGGCTGCGACGCAAACCCGCACGCGTACCCGAACTGTAGACCGGAATGCGGCCGGCCCGTTCCTCGCGGGTCGGCCAGACAGTAGTCACCTGCTCAGGCGATCGGAGGATCGGATGCTCGGCGCACTTGGCGCAACGACGAAGTTCATTGGATCAGGCAATCGGGCCCGTGTTCTCCAGCGCGCGATCGACCACTGGCGGTCCGTCAACTCGACGCCGCTTCCCGAAGTGTTCCTGATTGACGCCTTTCCCGAGATTCAGGAGCGACCTGTCTGTGTGTCCGCGGACATCCAGCATCCGTTCGAGCTGCCGTACGGGGAGCGAGTGGTCATCGCCGCCATTGCCTCGGTCCTCAACCCGAAGGTCGTCTTCGAGTTCGGCACGTTCAAGGGAGCGACCACCGCCCTCATCGCCGATGTCTGTCCACCGGATGTCACCATCCACACTCTGGACCTGCCCCCATCATTTCTTGCGGGCACGTCAGTATCCGATGACGATATCGGCATGCGCTTCCGGGGCAACGCACGCTACGCCGGCCGCATCGTCCAGCACCGGTCGGACAGCCGGCAGTTCGATTACTCTGCGCTGACTGGTAAGGTCGACCTCGTGTACGTTGACGGATCCCACAAGTTCGATGACGTCCTCGCCGACAGCCGAATGGCACTGAAGATGCTGTCACCCTCCGGTGTCATCGTGTGGGACGACTACCAGTTGTCGGCCCTGCCCGTCATGGCCGCGCTCGATGAACTGGCGCGGGAGGTCTACCTGGAGCGTGTGTTCGGAACACGGCTCGCGGTGTACCGCTCCGGCCGACAGCGGCCGTGATCCAGATGCCTTCACCGGGAAGGGCGTCAGGCGGCGCAACGTCCCTCGGGGACTCGGGATTGCCGGACGCCGCACCGCCACGCGTGCACGGCCGATTCGTGACAGACCATCCCATCGGGCAATTGCCGTGGTGGGCCGAAACGCTCGCCGTGCTGCCTCGGTCTCCTGGTGGCGGCCTCCGTGCCAGCCTCGGGGACTCGTGGCGGGCCGTACGTGAAGGGCGCCGGGCCGATGTGTTCATCAGCGCGCGCGTCAGGAACGCGCTGGCGCTCGGCGTTCTCAAGCGCCTCATGCGCCGCGAACGCCCTCTGCTGGTCATGACGGAGATGCGCCTCGACGACCCACGCCCCGGGCTTGCCTGGCGGCTGAAGGTCGCGCTGCAGCGCTACGGATACGCCGCCGTCGATGCCATGTGCGTCTCGGCTCGCGCCGAAATAGACGTCTACGCCTCCAGGCTCGATATACCAGCCGGGCGGTTCCGGTTCGTACCGTGGCACACCAATGTGCTGAACCCGCGCTGGTGCCCGCCGTCCGGACCCTACGTCTTCGCGGCCGGACGCACCGGCAGAGACTGGGCCACACTGGCGGAGGCGGTGCGCGGTGTCGACGTTCAGGTGACAGTGGTGTGCACCGCGCAGGACGCGGCCGCCGTCAGCTTTCCGGAAAACGTCACCGTGCTCTCGGACGTGCCGTACGCGCGCTATCGGGAGCTACTGGAAGGCGCATCCGCCGTAATTGTGCCACTCGAGCCGCACGTGTACTCGTCCGGACAGGTCGTCATCCTCGAAGCCATGGCCCTCGGAAAGCCGGTGATCGCATCGCGCGTGCTGGGGTCCGAGGATTACATCACGG
Source organism: uncultured Bifidobacteriaceae bacterium (assembly GCA_964653955.1). Lineage (GTDB taxonomy): Bacteria > Acidobacteriota > Vicinamibacteria > Vicinamibacterales > UBA2999 > VFZN01. The sequence continues at coordinate 14,375 of CAZZGM010000017.1, forward strand.
ACGGCATCGACGGACTCCTTGTCACCGCCGGAGACGTCGGGGCGTTGCACGACGCAGTCGTGCGCATGAGCACGGCACCGGCCTTCGCAGAAGCACTCGGCCGTGCCGCGGTGGACAAGGTCCAGCGCGTGCACACGCTCGAACAGTACGCACGTAACATTCTTCAGGTCGCATGCGACCTCGCCGGCACCGCACCAGCCGCGCCCCTGTCGAGATCCGGCGCGACCACGAGATCGGACAACGTATGAAAGTGCTCATTACCGGTGGTGCCGGTTTCATCGGCTCGCACACCGCAGACGCCCTGATCGCACGTGGCGATCAGGTTCGAATCCTCGACAACCTGCAGAAACCCGTGCACCTCAAAGGCCGGCCCGCGTACCTGGATCCGGCGGCCGAGTTCGTGTTCGGTGACGTGCGTGACGCCCGAACGCTGGAATACGCGTTGGAGGGTGTCGATGCAGTCATCCATCTCGCGGCCTATCAGGACTACCTGCCGGATTTCAGCACGTATTTCTCGGTCAACAGCGTCAGCACGGCGCTGCTCTACGAGATCATCGTCGCGCGCAAGCTGCCCATTCGCAAGGTGATCGTCGCCTCGTCACAGGCCGTGCTCGGCGAGGGCCTTTACGAGTGCCGGGAACACGGGCCGCTGATTCCCGACATCCGTATCGAGGAGCAACTTCGTCGAGGCGCGTGGGAACACCTCTGCCCGCACTGTAGCAGTGCCCTGCGCCAGAAGACGACGCCCGAAGAGTGGACCAAACCGCAGAATCAGTATGCGTTGAGCAAGCAGTCCACCGAGGCGATCGCCATCAACCTCGGCAGGCGCTACGGTGTTCCATCGGCCGCCATGCGTTATTCGATCGTCCAGGGACCGCGGCAGTCCTTCTATAACGCATACTCGGGGGCCATGCGCATCCTGTCGCTGCACCTGTACTTCAATCGGCCGCCGACCATCTATGAAGACGGCGGACAGCTGCGCGACTACGTCAATATCGGCGACGTCGTCGCCGCAAACCTGCTGGTGCTCGACGACAGCAGAGCCGATTACCAGGTGTTCAACGTCGGCGGCGGCAAGGCCTGGACGGTGCGCGAGTTCTACGATGCCCTCCAGGAAGAAACCGGCCGCCACCTGGAGCCGACCATCGGCACGTACTATCGATATGGCGATACACGCCACATCGTCTCGGACGTGAGCCGGCTGAAGTCTCTCGGCTGGCAGCCGAACGGAACCATCCGGGACAGCATCCGCGCCTACTGGCACTACCTGACGGCTCAGGAAGACATCGAAAATATCCTCGAACACGCCGAAAAGACCATGCGCTCGCTCGACGTCGTGCGGCAGGTGAGCCGATGACCAGCCGCCGGGCATTCCTGCTGGGGGCCGGCCTCGGAACGCGCCTGCGGCCGCTGACCGATCACTCTCCCAAGTGCCTGCTTCCCATTGCCGGCAAGCCGCTGCTCGCCTACTGGATCGCGCTGCTCGAACACCACGGCTTTACCGACGTGCTCATCAACCTGCACCACCTGCCCGAGCAGGTGATCGACTATCTGTCGTCAACGCGCACGGCGCTTCGTTTCGAGACGTTCCACGAGCCCGAGCTTCTTGGCAGTGCAGGAACCGTCAGGGCCAATCGGGCGTTCGTGGCCGACGGCCAGCCGTTCCTCATTGCCTATGCCGATAACCTGACGAATGTGAACCTGACGGCGCTGATGGACTTCCACCTTCAGCATCGACCGGTACTCACTGTCGGCTTGTTCGAATCCGATGAACCGCACCGCTGCGGTATCGTGGAGCTCGACGCCGACGGGCGCGTCGTGGGATTCGAGGAAAAGCCCGAGCGGCCGCGCTCGAACCTGGCAAATGCCGGACTGTACGTCGCCGAGCCCGGCCTCCTCGACTGCCTACCAGCCGACATTCCAAGCGACTTCGGACGGCATGTGCTTCCCAAACTCGTGGGCGCCATGCGTGGATTCCGGCTCAGCGAGCCATTGATTGACATCGGTACCCTCGCCAGCTACGAGCAGGCACAGAAGGACGTGGCGCGCCTCGGGTTCGACCGGACAGAGATTCAGGAGATCCAACCGTGATCATCGTGCAGACGCCCTTGCGCGTAAGCCTGGCAGGTGGAGGAACCGACCTGCGGGACTTCTACGAGCTCGACGAGGGTCGAACCCTCAGCTTCGCCATCGACAAGTACGTATTCGTGATTGTCAGCGAGCGCTTCGACAACCGGATTTATATCAACTACACCAGGAAGGAAATCGTCGATACCGTGGACGAGATCCAGCACGAACTGGTCCGCGAGGCCATGCGGATGACCGGCGTCAGCGAGGGCGTCGAGGTGACGATGCTGGCGGACATTCCGTCCGAGGGCTCGGGGCTTGGATCGTCGAGCAGCCTGACGGTCGGACTGCTGAACGCCCTCTACATGTTCCAGGGCCGGCAGGTCACCGCCGCGCAGCTGGCGGACGAGGCCTGCCGCATCGAGATTGAGGTCTGCGGCAAGCCAATCGGCAAGCAGGACCAGTACATTGCCGCATACGGCGGCATTCGCGAGTTCGTCTACCGGGCCGACGGTGCCGTAGACGCGCACGACGTGCGGCTGACGCCGAGCGAGGTCCGGCGTCTGGGCGCCGAGCTGATGCTGTTCTACACCGACATCTCGCGCAAGTCCTCGGACGTCCTCGACCAGCAGAAGGCCGGAACGAAAGCGAATGCCGAATCGCTACGGCAGATCCGCCACGGTGTGGCTCAGGTGCGGAGTGCGCTCGAGGCCGGCCGTTTCGACCTCATCGGCGATATCCTGCACCAGGGCTGGACAGTCAAGAAGACCCTGGCCTCCAACGTTTCGAACCGCGCTATCGACGAGATGTACGAAAAGGCGATCAGCGCCGGTGCTCTGGGCGGCAAGATCTCAGGCGCGGGAGGCGGGGGATTTCTCCTCCTCCACGTACCGCGCCACCGCCAGGATGCCGTGCGCAACGCGCTCGCGGCTCATCGCGAGTTTCCGTGGCACATCGAGATGGACGGCAGCAAAGTCATTTTCAACCTCAGGCGATATTCGGCCCGCTGAGGGTGCTGAAGGGCGGCCAACGTGTTTCTCACCTATGTTCACAGCTACGTGGAAGACCTCAAGCGCACGCTCGACGAGTTCGATCGCGGCGTGCTTCAGCAGGTCCTCGACCTCCTCATGCAGGCCCGGCGGGAGGATCGGCAGGTCTTCCTGATCGGCAACGGCGGCAGTGCAGCCACCGCCTCCCATATGGCCTGCGATCTCGGGAAGGGTACGGTCGACTACACCAATCCTGACTTCCGCCGGTTCCGGGTCACGAGCCTGACCGACAACAATGCCCTGCTCACAGCACTTGGCAACGACCTGTCGTTCGACGATGTGTTCGCGGAGC
>CAZZGM010000018.1:0-5670 GCA_964653955.1 uncultured Bifidobacteriaceae bacterium
TGTCCATCGAGCCCACGGCAGACGCTGGGGCGGGACCGATGCCGGAGGTGCCGGCCCGGTTGCAGTCCGCGGATCCGCGATTCACGATGCGCGCACTGCAGGATCTATCGGTCCGCATTCACCAGGCGGACGCGCTCGACACGCTGCTCGACTCCATCCTCGCGGGACTCGACGAAATCTTCGGCTTCCACCATTCGATGCTGCTGGTCCCCGCCGAAGAACCCGGCGTGCTGGTGACCCTGGCCAGCCGCGGCTATCCGGAAACGGGTGTCGGTGCCGAGGCGCGCATCGGCGAAGGCATCATCGGCCTCGTCGCCGAAGCCCGCAAACCAATCCGGATTACCGGAATGTTGCGCGCCATGTTGTACGCGCGTGCGGTCGGCGAACGGGCGCGGCATGCGGGCATCGAGCCGCCAGACCGTATCCCGCTGCCCGGACTGCCGCTGCCGGAAAGCCAGCTGGGCGTGCCGCTGCTGGTACGCGGCGAGCTCGTCGGCGTGCTCTGCATCGAGAGCACGGAGCCGTATCGTTTCCACGAAGAGGACAAGACGTCCATCGAGCTGCTGGGCAGCTATCTGGCCATTGCCATCCAGCACATGCAGTTGCAGGAGCGGGCCGACAGCGTGCGCGATGTCGAACCCGAGACACCGCCCCCGTCTGGCACACCAGCCCCGCACCCGGCGCAAACACGCACCGTCATCCGTCACGAGGTCACCTGCTACGAAGCCGACGAAACCGTCATGGTGGACGGCGAGTACCTGATTCGCAGCCTGCCGGCACGCATTCTCTGGAAGCTGCTCACCATTCACGCGCGTGAGGGACGGACGGAGTTCACCAACCGCGAGCTGCGGCTCGATCGGTCGCTCAACCTGCCCGAGCTGAAGGACAACCTCGAAAGCCGGCTCCTGCTGCTCCGCCGCCGGCTCGAGCAGAAGTGCGGCGACATCCGTCTGGTGCCGACGGGGCGCGGCCGCTTCCGCCTGGACGTGCGCGGTGAACTGACGCTGGTGACGAAGCCGTAGGCTTCTCTCTATAATTTCCAGCCATGCGAGTGGCACTGGGCGCCGACCATGCGGGCGTGGAACTGAAAGATCACCTGAAGAACGAGCTGGATACCCTGGGCGTGGCCTGGGAAGACTTCGGCACGCACGATTCCGCGTCGGTGGACTATCCCGACTTTGCCGGTGCGGTGGCTCGCGGCGTCAGCGAAGGCCGCTTCGATCGCGGCGTGCTGGTGTGTGGCAGCGGTATCGGAATGGCCATTGCCGCCAACAAGGTCCAGGGCATCCGCGCCGCGGCCATTGGCGACCTCACGGCCGCACGCCTGTCGCGCGAGCACAACGACCTCAATGTCCTCGCGCTGGGCGCGCGCGCCACGCCGCCGGAGGTGGCCGTGGAAATTCTCCGCACCTTCCTGCAGACGCCGTTCGAAGGCGGCCGGCACGAAGGCCGCGTCCGCAAGATTCACGCGCACGAATCGGCCTGAGCGCCGGCCCGCCGAATTGCACCGTGCCCCGAAGCGGTGCCCGCGGGAGGCACGGGAGCCGGCCGCGCCTACGGGCGGCCGTCGAAGTACTCGACGATGACGCGGGCAACCTCGCCCATGCGATCTTCGGCTTCCCCGTACGGCTCGCGGATGGCATTCAGCAGGAACGACACCACCACCGGGCCCGACCGTGTGTAGATGACGCCCACATCGTTGGCCACGGACGGAGCGAAATCGCCGGTCTTGTGTCCCACGGGCACGTCGATGTAGTGCGGCAGGCGGCGCGCGCCCGACTGCTGCCAGCGCATCACGCGCCGCATCTGGTCGGCCGACGCGACCGACGTGAGCTTTGCCAGCTCCATCCCTTCGAGCAGGCGGCCCACGCCACGCGGCGTGATCTCCCCCAGCCAGCTTGACGGATCCTCGCTGAGCCGACGCACGCTCTCGCGCTGCACCTCCTCGCGCCGCATCCCGGCCTGGATGGCCTCCAGCCACGCACGGTCGGACGTGCCGTAGTCGAAGTCGCCCGATCCCAGCGCGTACACGTCCTCGGCCGTCAGCGCCGACGCTTTCGGATCGGCCAGGAGGTAGCGGTTACGAAATACCTCGAGGATGGTGGCGTTCAGCTTCAGCGCCGGCGCAAACCCGTTGGCCTGCAGCCATTCGTTCACCGCCGGCACGCCACCGACCTTCGCAAACACCATGTCGGTGGCGGTGTTGTCGCTGGTAATGATCATCTGCATCACGGCATCGCGCACCGTGGGCTGCAACCCCGCGTCGTGATACCGCAGCACACCCGATCCGCCACGCCGATCGGCCTTCTCCATGACGATGCGCGCGTCGAGGTCCAGGGTGCCGCGTTCCGCCATCTGGTAGGCCATCACCATGGCCGGAATCTTGATGACGCTGGCACTGTTGAACCGTTCGTCCGCCAGGACGGCGGCTTCTTCGCCGGTCTTCAGGTGCTTGACGTAAAGGCCGGCCTTCGCCGGGATCCGAGACAGCTCGCCCTGCAGCAGGCGCTGCAGCGGTCCGGCATCCTGTGCCTGCATCGACACGGCGAGTCCCAGCATCCCCGCGCACATCAGGAGGTTCCGCATGGTGTCCAGCTCCCTGAAGAAAAATCACCCGGAAATGCCGAAGGGCCTGCAGGCGTACCCGCAGGCCCTTCGAACCGGTTACGTTCTGACGACCGTGTCGATCAGAAGCGGTAGCGCACGCCCAGGCGGAACACCCGGGGGGCGATGATTTCCGTCGGCTGACCGAAGGTCGAGCCGTTGCGGATCACCTGCGAGGTCACGGCGTTGATGTTGAGCGAGTTGAACAGGTCGAACATGCCCTCGACCGACTGCCCCTTGGGCAGGTTGAACCGCTTGCTGATGCGGTTGTCCCACAGCCGCACCCACGGATAACGCGCCACCTGCTGCTCGACGCGGATGTTGACGACCGCGTTGAGGGCGTTGCGCACCTGCACGTCGCGGCCGTACCAGTCGCCGCTCTGTGCCGTGAACGCCGAGCCATACTGCAGGCCCCAGGGCAGTGACAGCGTGCCGCTCATGCGGAACGAGTAGTTCCACTCCGGACGTACCGTCTGGTAGGGGTTGCCGGTGGTAGCGCCGCCGTTGGTGGCGGTGCTGCTGGCCGGGCCGTAGAGCGCCTCGTTCGGGTCGCGCGGCTCGTAGTTGCGGAGGTCGCGGTAGTCGGCGTTGAACGACGTGAGGAACGACCAGTTGTTCGAGAGCTGCTTGTTCAGCGTCACGCCGTAGGCCGAGTAGGCGTTACGCGCGAAGTTCTTGCCGGACTGAGCAACACGCTCGTTGATCTGGCCGAATCCGGGGTAGTCGCGCGGCACCGCATACACGGTGAGCACCTGGTCGTCGGCCGTGCCCAGCACGTTGTCGCGGCCGGGGTCCACGCCGGTGGTCACGGAGGTGAACGCGTCGTAGGGCGTCGCGAGGTTCAGGCGCTGGTTGGCCTGGCCGTCCTTCTTGTAGACGTAGTTGAACTGCAGCGTGAGCACGCGGCTGAGGCCCATGTCGAAACCGGCCGTCCACTCGTCCACGTAGGGCCCGCGCAGGTCGCGGTCGATGATGCGGTTGGTGCCGCCGCCGGTGACCGACGTGAGGTCGGCCGGATTCGGCACGTACGGGATGGTGCCGTCCCAGTTCGAGTAGGTGCGCTGGAACGACGCGTTGGGGTTGACGTCCGAGGCGCCAGGCGCCGGGTTGGCCGAGGCGCCCGAGCTGCCACCCACGTAGCGGCCGTAGCTGGCGCGCAGCGCGAAGCGGCCTTCACCTGTCAGGTCATAAATGGCCGACACGCGGGGCACCAACGTCGAGTAGACCGGGTAGTTGCTCTCGCCCTGAAACGGCGTGATGCGCTGCTCGGCAAACGGTCCCGTGCCGGGGTTGCCCTGCTCGGGAAGGAAGCTCGAGTACCGATCCCACCGCACGCCGACGTTGAGCGTCAGCCTCTGGCTCAGCGTGATCCGGTCGTTGACGTACAGCGAGTGGTACATCTCACCCGACGCCACCGTGAAGGGATAGTCGTAGACGATGACCGAGTCGGGACGCCCGAACAGGTCTGCGTCGCCCGTCAGGCTCCGATAGCGGTACTGCTGCTGGTTCGGGTACCCGATGGTCTCGGTTTCGTTCATGTTGCGCCAGCCCAGGTAGCCGGACTTCAGCTCGTGGTTCCGGCCAAACAGCTCGGTGAAGTACGACAACGTGCCGCCGTACTGCCAGCGCCGCGGCGTGCGGTCGCTCTCGAGGTATGCGCCGTGGGTCGTGCCGGTAGTCTGGTCGACACGCCGCACATCCGAGGTCCATGGCACGTCCGGCCACCAGTAACCGCCGCGCTGCACGCTGGCGTCGAACGTCAGCCTTGGGCTCAGAATCGACAGCCACTTCACGGACGGACCAATCAGGGACCAGGAGTCCTGGTTCTGCGTGGCCTCGAGCGGAATGAACGCGCTTGCTGTCCGATACGGCTGCCACTTGCGGCCGACCTGCGCCATCAACTCGATCTTGTTGTTCTGGGTCATCTGGTAGGTGAACTTGCCAGTGGGGTTCTGCAACTTCGTGTAGAACTCCTGCTGCTGCCCGTCGGCCAGGCTGATGAAGCCCGGGATGAAGTTGCCCGACGAGGCATCGCGGTGGCTCACATAGAACCAGAGGCGGTTACGGACGATGGGGCCGCCCACTTCACCGTAGTAGTCCTTCAGGCTCGTGAACTGGTTGCTGCCCGGCGCATAGCCGCGTGCCCGCAGGGCATCGTCCACGTTGTCGGACTGGAAGTCGCCGGACTGGTAGTTGGCCGAACCCACGCCACGGAACTGGTTGCTGCCCGACTTGACGACCAGGTTCATCGTCACGCCGGGGTTCATGGCGTCGGCGCCCTTGGCGGCCGTCGTGACCTGCGCGTCCTCGTAGGTACCGAAGTCGCCGTAGGTCTGGTCCCAGACCATGCCGTCGTAGCTGACAACGTTGCCGCCGGCGCGCCCGAAGGTGCGGGCGGCCGGACCGGAACCGGTGCCGAAGCTGGAACCGCCGACGTCATACGACGTGGCGTAGAGCCCGGGCACCAGCGCCACCATTCCGGTGAGGCTGCGGCTGTACGGGATCTCGTCCATCTTCTGCTGGTCCCAGTTCACCTGCACGTTGGCGGCCTGCAGGTCGATGGTGGGCGCCTGGCTGGTCACCGTGACGGTTTCTTCCAGCGTTGCCACCTTGAGCTGACCGTTGATGGTCATGGTGGCGCCTGTCGGCAGGTTGACCCCCTCGACGTTGAGTGTCGCGAACCCGGGCAGCGCGAAGCTGACCGTGAAGGTGCCCGTGGGGAGCAAGGTGAAACGATACACACCCTGCTCGTCGGTGATAGCCACACGCGGCTCCCCGATCATCTGGGGACTATTGATCGTGACGGTGACGCCTGGCAGCGCGCCGCCACTTTCATCCGTTGCCCGTCCTGTGATGTTACCGGTCTGCGACTGCGCTGCTGCGAGGCCAGGTATGGCCGCCAGCAGAATTGCCAGCCCTAACGTGCAGATATTTCTCGTCAACTGCATAGAACACCCTCCCCGACTACGTGCGTTCCCTGACAAACACTTTCAAGACAAGAGGAAGAAGCCGAGAACAACCCCCAGATGGGCCGGACGCATGAACTGGAACACTGAATAAGATGCG
>CAZZGM010000018.1:5680-6958 GCA_964653955.1 uncultured Bifidobacteriaceae bacterium
GGAAGGGTAGCGGCTGGGGTAGGCCGCGTCAAGCACTCTCTAACATTCCCTTTACATATCCGGGGACCGCCCGGGGGCCGCTCCGGTCATGAGTGCGCCCCCGGGACCCTGCCGGCCCGGCGCGGCCTCCGGTAGAATCTTGGGGATGTCCACCCCGTCTCTGCCCGATATCCGGCGTACGCTCGCCGACACCGACCCCGATATTGCGGACGCCATTGCCAGCGAAACCCGGCGCCAGCAGACCGGACTCGAACTGATTGCCTCGGAAAACTTCGTCAGCCCGGCGGTCCTGGAGGCCGCGGGTTCGGTCATGACGAACAAGTACGCCGAAGGGTATCCGGGCAAGCGGTACTACGGGGGCTGCGAGTTCGTGGACGTGGCGGAGTCGCTGGCCATCGCGCGGGCCAGGGCCATTTTTGGCGCCGAACACGCCAACGTGCAGCCGCACTCGGGCGCACAGGCCAACATGAGCGTGTTCCTCACCATGCTGAAACCGGGCGACACCATCCTGGGCATGAACCTCGCCCACGGCGGACACCTCACGCACGGCCACCCGCTCAACTTCTCGGGCAAGTACTACAAGGTCGTCCCCTACGGCGTCCGCCAGGACGACGAGCGCATCGACTATGACGAGTTCGAGCGCCTGGCGCACGAACACCGGCCGCAGATGATCGTGGTGGGGGCCAGCGCCTATCCCCGGGTCATCGACTTCGAACGTGCCGGCGCCGTGGCCCGCGCCGTCGGCGCACCGCTGATGGTGGACATGGCTCACATTGCCGGCCTGGTGGCGGCCGGTGTGCACCCGAGCCCGGTACCCCACGCGGACTTCGTCACCACCACCACGCACAAGACGCTGCGGGGCCCGCGCGGCGGGCTGGTGCTGTGCCGCGCGCAGTACGCGAAGGACCTCGACCGCTCGGTGTTTCCGGGCGTGCAGGGCGGCCCGCTGATGCACGTCATTGCGGCCAAGGCCGTGTGCTTCAAGGAAGCGTCGGAGCCTTCGTTCGTGGACTATCAGCGCCAGGTCGTGAGCAATGCGCAGCGCCTGGCCGGCGCACTGGCCGATGCCGGCTTCCGCATCGTCAGCGGCGGTACCGACAATCACCTGGTGCTGGTGGACGTGTTCTCGAAGGGCATCACGGGCAAGGTGGCCGAACGCGCGCTGGGCGAGGCCGCCATCACGGTCAACAAGAACGCCATTCCCTTCGACACCAATCCGCCGATGGTGGCCAGCGGCATCCGCCTGGGCACGCCCGCGCTCACCACGCGCGGCATGAA
>CAZZGM010000018.1:6968-14393 GCA_964653955.1 uncultured Bifidobacteriaceae bacterium
TCCCGACGATACAGGCGTGCTCGGCATGGTGAAGGCCGAGGTCGAGGCGCTGTGCCAGACGTTCCCGCTGTACCCGGATCGCCAGGCCTGATCGCCCGCACCGACGCGGTGTTCGAGGTGGAGGGTCCGCTGGCGCGGGCCCTGCCGCACTTCGAGCCACGCGATGGTCAGCGCCGCATGGCCGCGGCCGTTGCCGCCACACTCGAAGAGGGCGGCACGCTGCTGGCCGAAGCGGGAACCGGTACCGGCAAGACACTCGCCTACCTGGTGCCGGCCATCCTCAGTGGCAAGCGCGTGCTGGTGTCGACCGGCACGAAAAACCTGCAGGAGCAGATCTACTTCAAGGACATCCCGCTGCTGCAGCGCGCGCTCGACACGCCCTTCACCGCCACCTATATGAAGGGGCGGGCCAACTACCTGTGCCTGCACCGCCTGGAACAGGCGCGCCACAACCCGGCGGCCGCCAGCGCCGACCTCGAACGTATTGCGGTCTGGGCGGTGAATACCGACACGGGCGACCGCGCCGAACTGGACGACCTGCCGGAACAGTCGCCGGTGTGGCACGACGTGGCCGCCACCGCCGACACGTGCCTGGGCAGCGACTGCCCGCGGTTCCAGGAGTGTTTCGTCACGCGCATGCGCCAGCGCGCCGCCGCCTCCGACATCGTCATTGTCAATCACCACCTGCTGTGCGCGGATGCCGCGGTCCGCCAGAGTTCCTACGGCGAGGTGATTCCCTCCTGCCCGCATGCCGTGGTCGACGAGGCGCACCAGCTGGAGGATGTGGCCACGCAGTACTTCGGGACGGCGGTGAGCAACTACCGGCTCGACGACCTCGGGCGCGATGCCGAACGGATGCTGAATGCCGGCGTGGTGAGCGACGAGGACAGCAGCCTTCGGCGGCAGATTCGCCGCGCGGACGATCACGCACGGGCCTTTTTCGGCGGCCTGCAGCTGGCGCGCACCAGCCGCGCCGCCGCGGGCGAACGTGTGCGCGTCGGTCCCGACTGGTTCGGCGACATCGTCACGGACGGCCTCGCCCTGGTCCACGCGCTCGACGGACTCGAAGCCGCGATGATACTGGCCGCGGGCAGAGCGACGACGGCCGGCGGCAGCGAAGACGTGCTGACCATCGGCCGGCGGGCGGCCGCCGTCCGCGACGAACTGCGCTTTCTGATGGCCGCCTCGGATCCGCGTCACGTGTACTTCGTGGAAACGCGCGGGCGCGGCGTGTTCCTCCGCGCGGCGCCCATCGACGTGGCTGACATCCTGCAGGACGTGCTGTTCGATCGGATGCGCGCCACGGTGCTGACCTCGGCCACGCTCACCGTCGAAAGTTCGTTCGACTACGTGCGCGGACGGCTGGGCGTACCACGCGCGTCTGAGGTGTCCATCCCGTCGGAGTTCGACTACGCGACGCAGGCCGTACTGTACCTCCCCAGGTACATGCCATCGCCCAAGGCGCCGGGGTTTGGCGAAGCCGCGGCACGCGAGGTGCTGGAAATTCTCCGACGCACCGAGGGGCGCGCGTTCGTGCTGTTCACCAGCTACGGCGTATTACGCGAGGTGCAGCAGTTGCTGGCGCCGCTGCTTCCCTACCCGCTGTTCGTGCAGGGCGACGCTCCGCGCAGCGTGCTGCTGCAGCGTTTTCGCACCACGCCCCACGCCGTGCTGCTGGCCACCTCGTCGTTCTGGCAGGGCGTGGACGTGGCGGGTGAACAACTGAGCTGCGTCATCATCGACAAGCTGCCGTTTGCGTCGCCGGGCGATCCCATTACCGCGGCGCGCCTCGAAGCCGTGACCGCCGATGGCGGCGATGCGTTCCACGACTATCAGGTACCGCTGGCCGTGCTCACCATGCTGCAGGGGCTGGGCCGGCTGATCCGGCATCGCGACGACCGCGGCGTAATGGCCGTGCTGGATCCACGCCTGCGGACCATGCCCTACGGGCGCCGGTTCCTGGAGTCGTTTCCGCCCGCCCCCGTCACCTACGATCTGCGCGCGGTCGCACGGTTTTTCACGGACGCCGCCCGGGAGCCCGCACACCATGAATGACCTCGCCAGCCGCCTGCTTGCCATCCGGACACGGATGGCGGAAGCCGCCATGCGGGCTGGACGCCGGCCGGAGGACGTGCGCCTGGTGGCCGTGTCCAAGACGTTTCCGCTGGAAGCCATCCGCGAGGCCCATGCCGCCGGACAGCGCGACTTCGGCGAAAACAAGCTGCAGGAAGCCCTGCAGAAGATGGACGCTGGAACCGACATGGATGTAGGGTGGCACCTGATCGGCCACCTGCAGTCGAACAAGGCGAAGAAGGCGGCCGCGCGTGTGGACTGGATTCACGCCATCGACAGCGTGGACCTGCTGCGCCGTGTGGATACCGCGGCCGTGGCCGCGGGACGAACGGTGCGGGTGCTGATCCAGGTGGACCTGGCGCTCGAACCCACCAAACACGGTGCCCCCGTGGACGAGGTGCCCACCATCCTGGCTGCCGCCTCCGGGCTCCAGGGTGCGCGGCTGAGCGGCCTGATGCTGCTGCCGCCGCTCGTCGACGACCCGGAGCAGGCGCGTCCCTGGTTCCGGCAGTTGCGCGAGCATCGGGACCGCTGGGTGGACACCGGCGCGGCGCCGGCCGACGCCCTGCGGGAATTGTCGATGGGCATGAGCTACGATTTCGAGACGGCCATCGAGGAAGGCGCCACGATGGTCCGTGTGGGCAGTGCGATTTTCGGCCACCGGTCCTACCCGGCCGGCCAGTGAAGGGATACGCGACATCATGAAGGTGACACCGCTCGATCTTCGGCAGCAGCGCTTCAACACCGTGATGCGCGGGTACGACCGCGGCGAGGTGGCCGCCTTCCTGAACGAGGTGGCCGACGACTACGAAAACGCCCTGCGCGAAACCGACCGACTGCGCCAGGAAGTGGCCAAGCTCGAAGCGGTGCTCGCCGAACACCGCGCCCAGGAGCGCAGCCTTCGCAACACGCTGCTCACGGCGCAGAAGATGGCCGACGAAATCAAGGACAAGGCGCAGACCGAAGCGGACCGCCTCATCGCCGACGCGGAAAGCCGCGCCGACCTCATCGTCCAGAAGTCGCAGGCGCGCATCGAAGACGTGCAGCGCGAAATCGAGGGCATGCGCATCAAGCGCCGTGAGGTGGAAGCGGGCGTCGAAGGCCTGGTGAACTCGCTCCAGAGCACGCTCACCTTCATCCGCGAACAGGACGCCCGCGCCCGCGACGAAAAGGTACTGCTGCTGCACCGGCCCAAGCAGACCGAGACAGCGGGTGCCGCGGCATCCGGCACCGCCACGCCGGCGTTGCCCGAGGAGCGCGCCTCGCAGGGCTGAACCGGCTGGTGGCCGCCGACCTGCCAGTGCGGGTGATTCCCCGCGCATCGAAAGCCGGCATTGCCGGCACCCGCGACGGCGCTGTGCTCGTACGCATTGGTGCCGCGCCCGTCGACGGCGCGGCCAATGCCGAACTGATCGACACGATTGCCGGGGCCTTGCGCGTGCCGCGGCGCGATGTCACCCTCATCTCCGGCGTTGCCTCACGACTGAAACGCGTTCGCGTGGAAGGCCTCACGCTCGATGAGGCCTGGCGCCGCCTTGGACTGGAACCATGATCACCGCAGACATCCTCATCGATTGCGCCGACGTGCTGGCCACCTGCGCCGGTACGGCACCGCGCGCGGGCACGGCCCAGGCCGACACTGGCGCGTTGACACGCGCCTCCGTTGCTGCGCGTGACGGCCGCATCGTGTTCGTGGGCCCGGCCGACGAGTGCCGTACCCGGGTCACACTGACACCGGACGCCACGGTCGTCGACGCACGCGGAAAGACGGTGGTCCCCGGCTTCGTCGACTCGCACACACACCTCGTGTACGCCGGGGATCGCCGCGACGAACTGCAGCAACGCCTGGCCGGTACGAGTTACGCCGACATTGCCGCCGCCGGCGGTGGCATCGTCAAGACGGTGCAGGCCACGCGTGCGGCCACCGAGGACGAGCTCGTGGACGGCGCGCGTCCGCGTCTGGCGGCCATGCTCGCGCAAGGCACGACCACGGCGGAAGTGAAAAGCGGCTACGGGCTCGACCTCGACTCCGAACGGCGGATGTTGCGTGCCGCGCGGCGCCTGGCCGCCGAACAGCCCGTGACCATCACCACGACGTTCATGGGCGCGCACGAGTACCCGGTGGACTATCGCTCACGCCGCGCCGAATACGTGCAACTCGTCACGGACGCGATGATTCCCGCGGTGGCGGCCGAAGGGCTGGCGGACTGGTGCGACGTGTTCTGCGAGCAGGGCGTGTTCACGCCCGAGGAGTCACGGACCATTCTCGAGGCGGGTCGTGCTCACGGCATGAAACCCCGGATTCACGCCGACGAACTGGCGTTGAGCGGCGGATCGGCCGTTGCCGCCGACGTCGGCGCACGTTCGGCGGATCACCTGATTTTCGTCGACGAGGCGCACGCCGACCGTCTGGCCGCGGCCGGCGTGATTGCCACACTGCTGCCCGCGGCGGCGTTTTTCCTCAAGCTCGGACGCTTCGCCCCGGCACGTATGCTGATCGCGCGCGGCGTGCCGGTGGCGCTGGCCTCCGACCTCAACCCGGGAGGCGGGTTCACGCCGTCCATGCCGTTCGTGATGGCACTGGGCTGCTTCGCCATGAACATGACGCTCGAGGAGGCACTGGTGGCATCCACCGCGAACGCCGCGGCGGCACTGGATCTCCAGGATCAGTACGGCTCGCTCGAACCGGGCAAGTGGCTCGACGCCGTGGTCGTCGATGGCCCGATGAGCGAACTGGTGCGCGTCGGCGCACCTGTCATTGGCGCGGTCTTCAAGCACGGACACCGCGTCGCCTGACTCTCTCCACACTCGAAAGGCAGACGATGTCCTTTTCTTCGCAGACGCTGTCGCAGTTTCTCGATGCCCTTGCCAGTGACGCACCGACACCCGGCGGCGGCACCGCATCGGCCATGACCGGAGCCATGGGCACCGCCTTGCTGGCCATGGTCGCCGGACTGCCGAAAACCCGCGGCAACCTGCCGGAAGAACGCGCCGCACTGGACGAAGCCCGCACGCTGCTGCTGCCGCTGCGCACGGCCCTCCAGGAAGCCGCCGACCGCGACACCGATGCCTACGATACCGTGCTGGCAGCCTATCGCCTGCCGCGCGGCACGGACGAAGAGAAGGCGGCCAGAAGCGCGGCCATCGCCGCGGGATTCCGCGCCGCCACCGAGGCGCCACTCGAAACGTTGCACCTGGCCGTGGATGCCCTGGAACTGGGCGAAGCCGTGGCACAGCACGGCATTCGTTCGGCGGCCAGCGACGTTGGCGTGGGCACCAGCCTGCTGCTGGCGGCAGCCGACGGCGGTGCCGCCAACGTGCGCATCAATCTGGACAGCCTGAAGGACGAAGCGTTCAGGGAACAGGCACGTTCCCGCACCGACGCGCTGCTGGCGCGGGCCACCGCCGCGGCCGCACGCGTGCGGGCCCTGCTCGACGAATCGGTCTGAAACGATCAGCGCCGCGCGGGCGTGCGGGGCCGCGAGTCCTCGAGCAGGCGCACGCGGACCGAGGCGTTGAAACCCCAGGCGCGCTTGAACACGCCGGGCACCAGTTCGATGGCCTCCGAATAGGGGGCCTCCACTTCGATGGCGTACGGCAGCCGGCGCACCACCAGCGTGTCGGGATTCAGCGGCACTTCGTGGATGTCGGCCAGATCCAGCACACGATCGGTGAGTTCCTCTTCGGTACGGTTGCCCGAGAAGAGCATGGCCTCGTGGATGGCATCCACGAACGTGTAGTGTTTGACGGCCGCGCGTCCAGCCTGCACCGTTGCGGTCAATAGAATGACCGTCACCGCAATCTTGAAAATGATCTTCATGGCGGCTCCCGGGCCTCACCCCTCTATCGGCGCCGCCAGCACCCTCCTTTAACCTCTCCGGGACTGGGCGCGGTCAGGCGCGGCCGGCAAACTCGCGCGTCTCGGTGTGCACCTTGATGCGCTCGCCCTCCTTGATGAAGAGCGGCACGCGCACCTCGAGTCCGGTGTCGAGCGTGGCCGGCTTGGTCACGCCGCCGCTGGCCGTATCACCGCGCACGCCCGGCTCGGTGGTGGTCACCGTCAGTTCGACGATGGGCGGGAGGATGATGCCGATGGGGCGGCCGTTGTATTGCTGGAGCTGCACGATGAGGTTGTCCGAAAGCAGCAGGCTGTCGTCGCCAATGACGTCGGTGCCCAGCGTCACGGTTTCGAAGCTGCCCTGATCCATGAAGTGGCAGCCGTCGGCATCGGCATAAAGAAAGGCGGCGGGAATGAAGTCGAGGTCCGGCTCCTTGAACTTCTCGCCGGCCTTGAAGGTCCGGTCGAACACCGCCTGCGTGATGAGGTTCCGCATCTTCAGGCGCACCAGCGTCTGTCCACCGCGGGCCGTGGGTTTGGACACCTCGACGTCGAGGCAGTGATAAGGCGCGTCCTCGAACTCGAAGTACATTTTCCGCTTGATCTCGATGGCTTCCAGCAGTGTGGCCATGACTATCCCAACATCCCTTCGAAAAACGCCGAGAGGCTGTCTCCCAGCACGTCAACGGCGTATCCGCCTTCCTGCACGACCACAGTGGGCAACCCCAGCGCGCGAACGCGGCGGCCAATGCCGGCAAAGTCGCCACTCTGCAGCCGCAGCACCCCGATGGGATCCTGCGCGTGCGCATCGAAGCCCAGGGCGACGACGAGCGCCGAGGCGTCGAAGCCGCGAATACGGTTCACCGCCTCGTCGACGGCAGCCGTCATGACCGTACCGGTGGCTCCGTGCGCCAGCGGCAGGTTCACGTTGAAGCCTTCGCCCGCGCCATAACCGGTTTCGCCGGCGTACCCGGTAAAGAACGGATAGTAGTTGGCGGGATCGGCATGCACCGACACGGTGAGCACGTCCGGGCGCGTGTAGAAGATCTGCTGTGTGCCATCGCCGTGATGCGCGTCCACGTCCAGCACGGCGACACGGTCGAACGTCTCGCGAAGACGCGCGGCGGCCACCGCCGTGTTGTTCACGAAGCAGAAGCCCGACGCCCGATCGGCACGCGCATGGTGACCGGACGGCCGGCACAGCGCGTAGGCGTGTGGCGTGCCGCTCCTCACGGCATCGGCGGCGGCCACCGCCGTGTCGCACGACCGGCGAATGGACGTCCAGGCATGGGCGCCAAGCGCCACGGACAAATCACCCAGATACCAGCCCGTGTGCGCCAGGAGATGCTCGGCCGGGCAATCCGGCCGCGCGCGATCTTCGGGCCGCCCGCTCCAGTAGGGAAACGTGTTGGGCCACACCTCGGGACCGCGGTCGGGCAGGTCCTGCCAGCGGTCCCAGGCCGTCTCGAGGAAGTGCAGAAATCCTTCGGTGTGCACGGCCAGTCGCGCGTCGG
>CAZZGM010000018.1:14403-17001 GCA_964653955.1 uncultured Bifidobacteriaceae bacterium
CAGCTACACCGGCAGCGGCTCCCAATTCCCTTATACTCTGTATGGACCGGTGCAGGTTCGGACAGGTTTCAAGGTGGATGGTCAGGCGGGCAGCTCCGGCCTGACACCCAGGCGGTCGAGGGCCCCCAGCAGGGCCGTGGTCCGCTCGGGAACGTCCTTGGGAGCGACGATGCGCCCGTGGCGCATGAACTGTTGGGGATCGTGAAGAGCCTGATCGGGATGGTAGAAGGCGCGCATGAGCCCCGCCATTTTATCCGCCCCGCCAATTCACGGACGTTTTCACGCCGGCGCAGCGCACGCCGCGCAACGTCGTGCAGAACCGGACATGAGCTGCGGGCCGCGGTGGCCGATTACACCTGCGATGAGTACCAGCTTCGCTCGCGCCAGCCTGCGTTTCGAAAAACATCGCGCACACGCCCGCATCGTCCTGACCGACGGCCGCGAGCACGACGGCTGGTTTTTCGTGGCCGGCGGCGCCGCCCGTCACGGCGGCCGCGAGCGTATTGCCGACCTGCTCGAGTCGGCCACCGGATTCGTCCCGTTCGAGATGGACACCGCCACGGGTGGGCAGACGCGCCTGATCAATCCCAGGCACCTCGTATATGTGGTCCTCGGCAGCGAAAAGCTGGACCTGCACTCGGACTGGGTGATTGGCCGGCGTCAGCCCGTGACGCTGTGGCTCTCCAACGGCACGCGTCTGGTGGGTGTCGTGTACGTGGACCGGCCCGAAGGGCACGACCGCCTGAGCGACTGGACACGGCAGCCCGACACGTTCCGCTATGTGGAGTCGTCTGACGGCCTGTTGCTGGTGAACGCGGCCCACGTGGTCGACCTGACGGAAGCCGACGAATCATGAGCGAGACGCCCCTGATTGATGCCCTGTTCCGGCGGATGGTGGAGGCCGGCGCCTCGGACCTGCACCTCAGCGTCGGTTCGTTGCCCATGGTGCGGAAAGACGGCCGCATCGAGCCGCTGGATCCCACCATGCCGGCGCTCACCGACGCCATGGTGACGCAGCTGCTGGCGCCAATCATGCCGGAGAAAAACCGGCAAGAATATTCGGAGCGGCACGACACCGATTTCGCGTACGAAATTCCCGGCCTGGCGCGGTTCCGTTCGAACGCGTTCGAGGATCGGCGCGGCCCCGGCGCGGTGTTCCGCGTCATCCCGGCCGACATCCTGTCCGCCGAGCAGCTGGGCCTCTCGCCGCACATCCTTCAGCTCTGTCAGCTCAACAAGGGGCTGGTGCTGGTCACCGGTCCCACTGGATCCGGCAAGTCCACCACGCTGGCGGCCATGGTCGACCACGTGAACCGCACGCGCCACGACCACATCATCACGATTGAGGATCCCATCGAGTTCGTCCACGAGAACCAGCGCTGCCTGATCAACCAGCGCGAGGTGCGGACACACACCGATTCGTTCAAGCACGCGCTGCGCGCGGCGCTGCGCGAAGACCCGGACATCCTGCTCGTCGGCGAACTGCGCGATCTCGAAACGGTGGCCATTGCCATCGAAACGGCGGAAACCGGTCACCTGGTGTTCGGCACGCTGCACACCACGACGGCGGCTTCCACCGTGGACCGCGTCATCGATCAGTTTCCGGCCGACCGTCAGGCGCAGATTCGCATCATGCTGTCGGAGTCGCTGCGTGGCGTCATCGCGCAGACGCTGTGCCGGAAGATTGGCGGCGGCCGCGTGGCTGCGCTCGAGGTGTTGATTGCCACGCAGGCGGTGAGCAACCTCATTCGTGAAGGCAAGACGTTCCAGATCCCGTCCATCATGCAGGTCAACAAGGCCGCCGGCATGGTCACGCTGAACGACGCGCTGATGGAGCTGGTGCAGAAGAAGATCGTGGCCCCGGAAGAAGCGATGGCCAAGGCCGTGGACAAGGCCGGGCTCGAGGCGCTCTTCAAACGTTCCGGCGTCTCGGTGCCGGGCGCCGCCACGACCGCGCCGGCACGGCCCGGCGCCGGCGCGATGCCGGTACGATGACGTCTCGTCCCATCTATTCATGAGCTGAGCAGATACTACCCGCACATACTGTGCAAATACCTGTTCAATCACGGGTCCCGCGCGCTACGATGCGACCTCGTTGATCGCCCCATCGCGTGTGCGATGTCGGGCGGGCAAGAGGAGGTGGACCGTGATATTCGAACTGCTGAGTCTCCGCTGGAACGCCGGAGCCACGGCATTCCTGCTGGCAGCGCTGGCCATCGCCGCGCCGCCAGCCGCCCACGCACAACAGTTGGGCACGCTGACCGGGGCTGTCCGGGATGCACAGGGCGGCGTCCTGCCTGGTGTCACCGTCAGTATTACCAGCGACAGTCTCATTGGCGGCGGCCGCTCCACCGTGAGCGGTGAAGCCGGCAGCTATCAGTTCACGGTGCCGCCCGGTACCTACACCGTCGACTTCGAACTCGGAGGCTTCGCCCCCCTGAAGCGCGAAGGCATCATCGTCCAGGTGGCGCGCGTCACGCGCGTGGACGTGGAACTCGGTGTCGGTACGCTGCAGGAAACGGTCACGGTCAGCGGAGCATCGCCCGTCGTCGATGTTTCCGCGACGGTCACGCAAACCAACATCAGCAAGGACCTGTA
>CAZZGM010000019.1:0-16116 GCA_964653955.1 uncultured Bifidobacteriaceae bacterium
CGGCGGCGTAGGGCACCTTGGCGACGGCCGCCTTGAAGTCCGGCGCGAAGTCCGTATCGATTTCCGCGAGCAGGGGCAGCGGCACGGCGGCCACGCAGTAGTCGCCCTGCACCTGGTGCGACGCACCTTTCGCATCGCGCCACGTGACGGTGACGCCGCGTTCGGCCTGCCGGATAGAGGTCACCACCGCGCGGTAGGTAATCTTCTTGCCAAGCCGCGTCGCAAACGCGCGCGGCAGTTGATCCGTCCCGCCCACGACCTGCAGCATCGTCTGCTGATACTGGAAGCCGAGATCCAGGTAATAAGGCGTGCGCGAGCCCAGCAGCTCGCCCACCGGCAGCGGTGTGTAGCTGGCCGTTTCACCAAACGGGACCGCGACGTCCGGTCCGCGCAGCTGGCCACCCTTGTACTTGCCCGAGGCATCCAGCGCGCCCTTGCCGCGCAGATATTCGAGCAGGCGGTCGCGATCCTCGGCCGTCAGCACCTCGTCGAGCGCGTGATCCGACACGGCCTTGCTCAGCAGCTCCGACACGTAGCCGTCCATGTCGGTGTGCACCTCGCGATACCGCACGCGGCGGTCCTTCATGGTGGCCGACTTGGTCTGATAGAGATACGCGGCTTCCGACACCAGCGCGAAGGTTTCCAGCGGCACCCCCAGCTCGCGGCAGTACTGGAGCGTGGTGGTGTGGTGATAGGCAATCCGCATGGCGCCGCAGTTGAAGTACTGCCCCTCGTCGAAGGCGCAGGTCTGCGTCGGGCCGTCCTCTTCGCTGACCGTACCGCGGCGGATGGTGTGTGCCCGGCCGCCCGGCCGTTCGCGCGCCTCGAGAATCTGGCAGTTGTACCCGAGCTTGCCCAGCTCGTAGGCCACCGTCATGCCGGCCAGACCAGCTCCCAGGATGATGACCTTCGCGCCGTTGCCCTTGCCTTCCAACTGGAAGGGGGTGGGCTGCGACGCGGCCATCAGGCCGAGGCCGGTCATGGTTTCGTAGGCCAGCGAGGCGCCACCCGCCATCGCTGCCCGCTCGAGAAACGAACGCCTGGTCAACACGGCTGCTCCCTGTCTGCTTACCGGGGTGTGGTCACGAGGTCCACCCTGACGGCTGTTGTGTCCGTCAGCGGCGTCGTGCCCGGGCGGCCGCCGTTCTGCTGCAGCATGTGAGCAACGACGGCCAGGTACTCGTCCGCCGTGAGGGACGCTCCGTCCGGCGGCATGGTGGAACTGACGAAATCGAGAAGATCCTTCGTGGTCTGCGCACCCCACGTCGCCATGAACGCGTCACCCTTCAACGCCGGGGCATCGTCGCGGCCGCCGAGGTCGGGGGCATGGCAGCTGGCGCAATGCGCCTGATATTGCTTGTCACCTTCGGTGGCCTGCTCGGACGTGAAGACGGTGACGTCGGACGCCGCCTGCCGGCTGACCCACGCGCCCGTGACGTCGCCGGCAAGAACGAGCAGAGCGACCAGAAATCCAGTAGTTACACGCATGACATTCATTCTACTGGAGCATATCGGCGAAATACCCAAAGCTCCTCGCAAGGTGCCCGCGTGCAATGAACTGACGCGACACGCTGCACGGTACCAACTGGGCCGTAGCAAGGCTTCAAGAGGGCGCAAAAGACTCGTCAAGAACTCGTAAAAACGATCTGTGATCGCGTGATGTGTTGATGTCGCGATCTCAGTCTGAAGATCTGACGATCGATCTCCAGATCGCCACGTCGGTGAATTCAACCGGTCGATGCAACACGATCCGAACGCGGAGGGCGTATGGGACGTGTGTGTCGCGCCCGGTTGTCGTGGCGTGAAAAGAATGAGTTATGGCGGCGCCGCGGCAGTGGCGATTTTCCCCGGCGGAGAAAGAGGGAAAGGCCGTCGCCGTGGAGGTAACCATCGAAATGCGCTTCACGCTGAAGTAGACCGGCCGGGCAGCCGCGACCGCCCCCCACGGCGTTACACGTTGAACTTGAAGAGCAGCACGTCGCCGTCCTTGACGACGTATTCCTTGCCTTCCATGCGGTACAGTCCCTTTTCACGTGCCGCGGCCACCGAACCGCACGCCACGAGGTCGTCGTAGGCCACGGTCTCGGCCTTGATGAAGCCGCGCTCGAAGTCGGAGTGGATGACTCCCGCCGCCTTCGGCGCGGTGTCGCCGAGATGGATGGTCCAGGCGCGCACTTCCTTTTCGCCGGCCGTGAAGTAGGTCTGCAGGCCCAGCAGGTGATAGGTGGCGCGAATGAGCGAGCCGACGCCGCTTTCGGCCACGCCCAGTTCCTTCAGGAAGGCCTCGCCCTCCTCGGGCGACAGATCGATCAGCTCGCTTTCGATTTGCGCGCTGATGACCACCGCCTCGCACGACAGGTGCGTCTTCACGTAGTCGCGCACCTTCAGCACGTACGGATTCTGGTCGGCCGTGGCCAGCTCAGAGTCCTTGACGTTGCAGGCGAAGATCGTGGGCTTGTCGCTCAGCAGGAAGAACTGCCTGGCGACGGCCTGCTCCTCTGGTGACAGCGCCACGGTGAGTGCCGGCCGCCCGGCCTCCAGGGCTTCCTGGAGCTTTACCAGCACGGCCTCTTCGGCAATGGCGGTCTTGTCCCCGCGTTTGGCGTCGCGACTCACGCGCTCGCGTTTTTTCGTCACCGACTCGAGGTCGGCCAGCATCAGCTCGGTGTTGATGACCTCGATGTCGCGCACCGGGTCCACCGTGCCCGACACGTGATGGACGTCCTCGTCCTCGAAGCAGCGCACCACCTGGACGATGGCGTCGACTTCGCGGATGTGGGTGAGGAACTTGTTGCCGAGGCCTTCGCCCTGGCTGGCGCCCTGCACGAGGCCGGCAATGTCCACGAACTCGATGGCCGCGGGAATGACCACCGTGGTTTTGGCAATCTGCTGGAGCACCGCCAGCCGCGGGTCGGGCACCGTGACCATCCCGACGTTCGGGTCGATGGTGCAGAAGGGATAATTGGCCGCCTCGGCCTTGCGGGTACGGGTGACGGCGTTGAAGAGAGTGGACTTGCCGACGTTGGGCAGCCCGACGATTCCGGCGCGAAGCATGGCAACTGTACAGCATAGTCGATGGACGAGACGCTTTGACGAGTGACGTGAGGGAACGCATACCGAAGGTCGACGCACCGAGTCCTCCGCTCGTGTGCCCGGTGCGGCACTGCGGACAGCGGCTCACGCACGCCGGACGGACGTGGCGCTGTCCGGATGGCCACACGTTCGACATTGCGCGAAGCGGCTACGTGAACCTGCTGCAGCCGCAGGACCGGAAGGCCGCGGCACCTGGCGACGCGAAGGCGGCCGTCGACGCGCGGATGCGCCTGCTCGATGCCGGCGTTGGCATGGGGCTCTTTCAGGCCGTGGCCGATCGTGCCGGCACGTTCGGCCTGCCGGCCGGCAGCGTGGTGGCCGAACTCGGCTCGGGCACGGGCCACGCGCTGGGACCGCTGGTGACGCGTTACGGCTGGACGGGTATTGGCATCGATCTGGCCGCGTCGGCCGCCGAGCGTGCGGCACGCCGCCATCCACACGTCACGTGGGTGGTGGCCAATGCCGATCGCCGTCTACCGCTGGCCGACCACTCCGTGGCCCTCGTGTTGTCGCTGCATGCGCGGCGTAACCCGGCCGAGTGTGCGCGTGTACTGAAGCCCGGCGGCCGTCTGGTGGTGGCCGTACCGGCGGCCGACGATCTGCTGGAGCTACGCGAAGCCGTGCAGGGCGCGGGGGTTGAACGCGACCGCACGTCGGCGCTCGTGACCGAACACGCGCCGGCGTTCACGCTGCTGGAGCGTGCATCGATGCGCGAGCGTTACCGGCTGGACGGCGAGGCGTTGCAGTGGCTGCTGCGGGCGACCTACCGCGGGGCGCGGGCCGGCGATGCGGGACGCGTGGCGGCGCTCGATGTGCTGGAGGTGACGCTGGCGTCGGAGCTGTGCGTGTTTGCCAGCACCGCGTAAGAGGGGAGAGCGGCAGCGAGCGATGCCGAAGCATCACCCACTGCCGATTCATGGTCGAGGCTTCCGTTAGAAGCTGAAGCGCGCGCCGAACCGCACCGTGCGCGGTGCGAGGATGGCCGTCGGGCGCAGGTACGCGGCACCCGTGGTGGTGTTCACCGTTTCCGCCGTGTTGGCGTTGGCGATGTTGAAGAGGTCCATGAACGCACGCAGGCGCATGGAGCCGCCCAGCGGGAACGCGCGGTCGACGCGCAGGTCGAACACGGTGATGTTCGGCTGGCGGTTGTCGCTGCGCGCGTCACCGTCGATGGCGCCGGTGAAGATGGCACCCACGGCATTGGCCGCGGCCGCGCCCACCTGGATCTGACGCGCGAAGTTCTGGCCCGCCTGGTAGCGGAGCAGCGGCGACACGCGCAGGCCCAGCGGTGCTTCCCACGTGCCCGATACCTTGAAGTCCCAGCGCGAGGTGTCCTGGTCGAAGCTGCCGTTCGGGTTGTTCGGATACCCGCCCGAGAAGTCACGCGCCCAGGTGTGGCTGCCGCCCATCTGCAGCGACCAGCGGTCGGCCAGACGCTTGTTGATGGACGCTTCCACCGTCTTGTAGCGCGAGTAACGGGGCGTGTTCTGCACCACGTTGGTCAGCGGGAAGTTCGGGGCCTGCGCCGAGGGGAAGCCCAGCAGCGACAGGGTACGGTCGTCGGCCGTGCCGCTGACGCCGTCGGGACCGATGTCCACGAACGAGAACGGCACCGTGTAGGCCTCGATCGGGCGGTACGGGTTGTACTGCGCAATCAGGTCGTCCTCGGTCTTGTAGACGAAGCCGACGCGCGCGCCGAGCGAGTCGGCCAGCTGGCGTTCGAGATACATCGCCACGTCGTGCGAGTAGGGCTGCTTGATGTTGGGGTCGAGCGCCAGCGAGCCGGCCAGCGTGGTGTTGGTGAGGTTGCCCTCTTCCCCGAGCTGGTAGCGGCGGTCGCCGTTCAGGTCGTTCCACACGTAGGTGATGCTCTTGTTGTTCTGGTTCGGGTTGGCGTCGGCGCCAATGCCCGGACCCGGGTTGTGCCAGAAGCGGCCATAGCTGGCCTTCACCACCGTGCGGCCGTCGCCGGCCAGGTCCCACGTCAGGCCGATGCGCGGGCCCAGCGAGTTCCACGTGTAGAACGAGCGCTCATCGAACACCTGCTCGGGCACGCTCACCGGCCCGACGGCATAGGCCAGCTGGCGCTGTTCGGGCATCCATCCGCGGTAACGATCCCAGCGCAGGCCGAGGTTCACCGTCACGCGGCCCAGCGACCAGGTATCGTTGATGAAGATGTCCTGCTGGTCCAGCTTGTTGATGACCAGCAGGTCGCCGTTGTCGCTGGCGCGGAGGCCGCTGACCGAGAGCGCCGTGGGAATACCGAACACCACGGTGCTCGAGACGCCGTTGTTGTAGATGTGTTCGATGTTGCCGCCGACGCTCTGCTGGCGGCCGCCCCACTGCGATTCGAGGTAGATTTCGCCGCCGGCCTTGATCGTGTGGCTGCCCCAGCCGGTGTCGATGAACCACGTCGCCGCGCCGGTGAGCTGCTTGCGGTCGCGATCGTTCTGGCTCTGCGCGTGCGCGCCTTCCAGTCGCTGCGTGGCCGTGTCGCGCCAGAAGTACTGTTCGGCGCTGTTGGCCAGGCGGCTGTCGTAGTAGCCGAAGTCACCGAAGCGGGCTTCGACGAACAGCTTGTCGCTGAGCGTGCCGTTCCATTCACCCTTCCACACCCAGCTCGGCGACTGCTGCCGCGTGGTGGCATCTGGGTTGTCGTAGGTGTAGGTGGCAAAGGGCAGCCGGTTGGGCTGCGTCTTCATGTTCCACTGGTAATAGCCGATCAACTTGTGGTTCTGATTGATCTGGTAGGTGACCTTGGCGGAGGGGTTCGTGTTCCAGGTGTCGAACTCCGAGTCGAAGTTGAAGTTCGGCTGGCCGACCGAGTTGAACTGCTTGCGCCACGAGGTGTGGAACCAGGCCTTGTCGCGCTTGATGGGGCCACCGAAGTTGGCGTTGAAGTCGTAGTACTTCAGGACTTCGTTGCTGCCCGGCCGCAGGCCGAAGACGTTGATCTGCTGGTCGCTCAGGTTCGACGCCTGGAAGGCGTCGGTGTAGCCGTCGAAGTAGGCTTCGCCGGCAAAGCGGTTGCCGCCCGACTTGCCGAGGAACTGTGACTGCACGCCGGGGGTGGCCGCTTCGGCACCTTGGCCGGCCACGCCGAGGAACACCTCCTCGAACGAGCCGTAGTCGAAGTAGAAGCCGGCGCCGCCGGTGCCTTCGGTGGTGTTGATGCCTTCGACCGACACGCGCACCTGACCGGTGAGGCCGTAAGCGGTGTAACCGGTCTGCGTGCCCGCGCGGTTGCCGCCGACGTCGATGCGGCCCATCACCACGCCAGGCGTCGCGGCCAGCAACGCCCACATGTCGCGGCCGTTGGGAATGGAGTTGAGCTGCTCGAGCTTGTAGTTCTGGTTGACGCGCGTGGCGGTCGTGTCGATGACGGGCGACGCGCCCATGACCGTCACTGTCTCCTCGAGCGTCGCCAACGCCAGTTCGGCGTTGACCGTGGCCGTGAAGCCGAGTGCAATCTGGACGCCTTCACGCTTGAGCGTGTTGAAACCACCGAGTTCGAAGGTGAGCGAGTAGACGCCCGGCGGCACGGCCGGGAAACGGTAGTTGCCGTTGTCGCCCGTTACCTGCGTCTGCACGCCGATCATCGAGGGGCTTTCGGCCGTCACCGTCACGCCAGGGAGGACAAGTCCTCCCGCGTCGGTCACACGACCCTGAATGGTGCCGGTCGAGCTGGCGGCGCCGCCCTGCGCCGCCGCCAGGCCAGGTGCGGCGGTCACGAGCACCAGCGCGCACATGCCGGCCAGAAACGTTTTGATCATTGGTTCCATCCTCCGCGTAACTGCATGACACAGCGCCCTTTATGGGGACGCGAACAAACCTGCCATGCTATCACACCTACCAACCGTTCAGTAAACCAGCTCCGCTGTTTCAGGCATGCCGTTCCCCGGCTGCGGTAATACCAGGACGGCAGGTTGGGGGAAGCCTGTGGGGGCGGGGAGCGCCGCTCGTCAGCGGGTCAGAGCCGTTACCAGCGCCTGGGCCGCGACGCGCCGGCCATCGTTGTTCAGGTGGCCGCCGTCGTGAGTATACGCCTGACGCATGTGTTGGATAAGGGTGTTGCCGATTTTGATGGTTTCGGCCCTGCCGTCGGGTCCGGCCGCTTCGGCCGCGGCCAGATCGTAGAGGGGCCGGCCCGCCCAGTGCTCGCGTACGCGGGTGTTGAACCGCTGGCGGGCGAGGTTGGCCAGCTTGCTCCGGTTGGGGCGCCCGAGCCGCTCGCGCACCCACACGCCGAAGCCGCCCGGCGAGTGCCGGAGCGGCGCCGTCACGGGAATGACACGCGTCGACGGATGCCGCGCCGCGACTCGCTCGAGCGTGGTGCGATAGGCCTCGAACAACGCGTCGACCTCGGTCTGTTCGTCGATGTCGATGTAGCAGAACTTCAGCAGCGCCACGTCCACCGGGCCACGCTCCGCGGCGGCATCGACCAGCACACCAAACGCATCGAGCTTCGTCAGTGGTTCCGTATTACGTCCCACCCGCGCATGAATCACCGCCCCCAGCCCCGGCCGCGGCGCCTCCTCGACCGACGAGAGCATCAGGCTGACGCCGTCGCGCGCCGCCAGGGTGCGCAGCCCTTCGAGGATGTCTTCTCCCACCGACTGATGGCCGAACACCACACGAAGCCGGCTGAACCTGGCCAGGGCGGACGAAGTGTCGCTCATGACGTTCCAGTATGTGCCAGACACTCAGGGATCTTCGCCGATGGTGGCGTAATGCGCGGCTACCAGCGCCGCTGCTCCCGGGCGCGTGTAGACATCGGGCCGGCGCGTGTCGATCACACGCACGATGACGTCGGCGACGGCTTCGGGCGTCTGGCCGTCAGGCAACGCCCGTGAATCCGGTCCGCCGTGCACGGCACTGCTGCCGAACGACGTGTAGACGATGCCGGGCGACACCAGCGTGACCTGGATGCCGGGATGCGTGGCCTGCACTTCCGCGCGCATCATGGCGGTGAGCGCGTTGAGGAAATGTTTGGCGGCTGAGTAGGCCGATCGCATCGGTACGCCGGGAATACGCGCCAGCATCGACGACACATTGATGATGTGGCCGCGGCCGCGGGACTGGAAGTGCGGCAGCACTTCCTGCATGCCGTAGAGCGCGCTCTTGACGTTGACGCGCATCATCTCGTCCACGTCCTCGTCGGTGAGCGCCGAGGGCATGCGCGTGATGCCGCGTCCGGCGTTGTTCACCCACACGTCGATGTGCCCGAACCGGTCGAGGGCCGCCCCGACCACGCGCCGCACCTCGTCGCGGACGGTCATGTCCGCAACCGCCACGAGTGTGGGACCGGGACAGCGCGCGGCTACCTGCTCCAGGGCATCGCCGCGCCGCGCCACCAGGACCACCCGTGCATGGTTCGCCGACAGGCGCACCGCCGTTTCGGCGCCAATACCGCTGCTGGCGCCGGTGACGACCACCACGCGATTGGTCCGATCCGTCTGATGGGGCTGATGGGGGCCCGGCGCATGCGGGTGTGTCTGCGCCGGCGGAGGGGACGTGTTCATGCGCCAAGTGTACTCGCGTGCCGCCTGGCATCCAGGTTGCTATTCACCAGGGCAGGAACTCGAATACGCGCAAATTCTGGCGTGTTTTCGAGGAACCGGGCACGGCCGTGGGGCATGAAGGCCCGCTGGCAGTGTCAACCGTTGTCAGCAGCGACACGCTGCGTCACCCGGAGCGCCCCCGCTCCGGCTTCATCACCGGGAGGTCGACACCATGGGGGATGTCACCCGGCCACGGAAACGCCGCAGAGCGCGCATCCGGGCCACCGAAACCCCGCAGGACGCACGGACCCATCACGGGATGTCCTACCCTGCGCACGGGCCGCTGTTGAACGGCCTGCAACTGCCGCTGTCGCTGGCACCCTACCGCCTGCAGGCGGCGGATCGCTGGTGGCAGCAGGCCGTGGCGGCCGACGCCGAACCGCGGAGACAGCGATAGGGGAAGGCAAGAGGCAGAAAGGTAAAAGGCAAAAGGCGGAAGGCGGAAGGCGGAAGGCAGAAGGCAGAGGAGGACCGAAGGCGGAAAGCCCTCCGGCGGATGGGAGTATCCTCATGCCCGGAGGAAAAGACGTCATGAGGAGCGCGCGTCTGGTGATGGGGGCGGCGGCAGCCGTTGTGCTGGTGCTGGCCATGATGAACCGGCCGGTGCCATCGGCGCAGGAACTTGGATCGATCACGTTCCCCACCTCCGGCGCGCCGGTCGCGCAGGAGGCTTTTCTGACGGGCGTCAAGGCGCTCCATAGCTTCCAGTTCGACGAGGCCGCCGTTGCATTTCAGGACGCGCAACAGGCCGACCCTTCGTTTGCCATGGCGTACTGGGGCGAAGCCATGAGCCACAACCATCCGCTCTGGGCGCAGCAGGATGTGGAACAGGCCAGGGCCGTACTCGATCGTCTGGACCCGTCGCCGGACGGGCGCGTGGCGAAGGCCGCGCTGCCGAAGGAAAAAGCCTTCTTCGAGGCGCTGCACGTCCTGTATTTCTCGCCGGGCGACAAGCTGACGCGCGATTACGCCTACTCGGAGGCCATGGCCCGCATGTACGCGCAGTGGCCCGACGATCACGAAGTCGCCACGTTCTACGCGCTGTCACTCCTCGGCACTGTCCGCCCCTCCGATACCGGCTTCCGCCGCCAGGCCATGGCGGCCGCCATCTCGCAGAAGGTGTATCAGCAGAACCCGAAGCATCCGGGTGCCGTGCACTTCATCATCCATGCGTTCGACGATCCGGATCACGCGCCGCTGGGGCTGGAGGCGGCCGACGTCTACGCGCAGATTGCGCCGGCGGCGGCGCACGCGCTCCACATGCCGTCGCACATCTACGTGCAGCTCGGGATGTGGCAGAAGGCCGCGGCTTCCAACGTGGATGCCTACAAGGCGGCTTCGGAACTGAACGCACGGCTGAAGCTGCCCGAAGGGCGCGAGGACTTCCACACGCTGTCGTGGCTGGCCTACGCCAACACCATGCTCGGCCGGATGGACGACGCCAGGGCCAACGTCGAGCAGGCCAGGACCACGGCCGACCGAAACCCGACCAACGCGGGCATCAGGGACGGCTATCTCGCCATGCGCGCCCGGCTCATCAGCGACACCGGTGCGTGGGAGAAGCTGGCGCTCGCGCCGCCTTCGCCGCGGGACACGGGTGGAGAGCACGCCGGCATGCCGGGCATGGCCGGCATGAGCGAAGGTTCCTCATCCGCGACGTGGACCTACATCGTCGGCGTGAGCGCCGCGCGTCTGGGCGACATGGCGACGGCCGAAGCCGCGGAAACCGCGTTGAAGGCACTCACGGCCAAAGCGCCTGGCGGCCCGTCCGCGTATGCAACACGCCCGCATCTCATTCGCGAGAAGGAGCTGGGTGCCCTCATCCTCTGGGCAAAGGGGCAACGCGACGAGGCTCTGCGCCTGGCGAAGGAAGCGGCCGACGTGGAGCAGACGCTGGCGGCTCCATCGGGACCCCCCGAGCCCATCAAGCCGGCCTTCGAGTTGTACGGCGAATTGTTGCTCGAGGCCGGGCAGGCGAAGGATGCCATGGCGGCGTTCGAGCAGTCGCTGCTGCGGACGCCAAAGCGGACACCGTCGGTGCTGGGCCTGGCGCGCGCCGCCGCGGCCGCCGGCGATACCGCCACCGCGCGTGCGCGGTATCAGGAACTGGCGGACATGCCGGGGGCGTCCTCTTCTTCGCCGGCCGTGCAGGAAGCGCGTTCGTCGCTCGGAGCCGCGCGCTGATCCAATGGATTGTCTGCTGGTGGACTGTCGCGTCGATCTCTGAAGCGCCCGTTCCGCAGGACCGGGCCGAAACACGCCGTTGAGCGTCAATGTCGGCACTTGAGTCTTTGTTGACACGCTCCACTGGTTTGCCTACTTGAGCGTGGCGACGAGTGTGTAGATGAGCGGCTCGCTGCCCGTGCCGGGCTGGCGGTTCACGTCGACGCGATAGGTGGTGGACGCCGGCAGGCGGCCATTCCAGACGCGTGTCCCCGTGTCGGCTCTTGCGTCGACGGGTGTGCCCGTCTCGTTGTCCAGGAGGCGCAGCAGCACCGTCCGGCCGGGCACGCCTTCGATGCGCAGGTCGACGAACGTGCCCTGCTGCGCGGCAAACGTGAACCGGTCGCTGCCGCCAGGCACGAGCGTGCTGCTGATTTGTGTGGGCCGGTCGGCCCTGAAGGCGAGACGGCGCTCCACACCGGCCTTTGCCGCGGCTGTTGCCGTAGTCGTGCCCGTACCCGTGGCCGGACCACCGGGCGGCACGTCGATGGCCGTGACCGCAAACGTGTTGCCCGCCGGTGCAATCGTGATGGCGTTGTCGATGACGACACCGCCTTCCGGCGTACGGATGATGCCGGGGGCGTCGCCGGACGCGGGCACGCGCGCGCGGGCCAGCACGTCCTTCAGCCCCGGCGTGACAATGGAGTCGTAGAGTTCGAGGAACGCGTTGGCGTCGCCGACAGGAATTTGCAGCTTGCCGGCACGCACGCTCAGCGGAAAGCGCATCAGTGCCGCCACCGCGGGTCGATGGTTGCCGGCGACGGCGCGCTGCAGCGCGGCCATGAATTGCGGCAGTGTCTGGTCGGCTTGTTGTAGGTCCGCCGCGAGAGGGCTGCCGAGTCCGCAGACGAGTGCCAGCACGAGGATACGGCACGCGTACCGCCACCGGCCCGCCGCCGATGCCAGGAAATCCACTGCGCCCTATACTACGCAAGACCACAGGGAGTAGTCATGACTTCGACACGTGTGATTGGCCTGTTCCTGGCCGCGGCCATGACCGCAGCCGCCTGCTCGCGCCCGGCACCGGCGCCGGCCGAGTCGCCTGCCGGCTCATCCGAGGATCGCCAGTATCTGCTGGAGCGTGTAGGCGATGCGGCGGTGGTGCAGTTGTATGCGGACGGCTTCGAGTCGCTGCCACTGCGCGAGAAAACGCTGATCTGGCATCTGTCGCAGGCGGCACTGGCCGGCCGCGACATCTTCATCGATCAGAAGCACCACCTGGCGCTCGAGATGCGCGGCGTGCTGGAGCAGATCGTGGCGCACCCGCAGGGCGTGGATGCCGCGACGCTGGCCGCCATCCAGCAGTACACCAAGCTGTTCTGGCTGAACAACGGTCCCTACAACAACCTCACCGCTCGCAAGTTCGTGCTGATGTCCACGCCTGAGGCGTTTGCCGCGGCGGCGAAGGCCTCGGCCGGCAGCGGTGCGACGTTTGCCACGGGGCCGGGCGAAACACTCGACGCGCTGCTGGCGCGGCTGCAGCCGATGTTGTTCGACCCGAACTTCGATCCCGTTCTCACCAACAAGAACCCAGGGCCGGGTAAGGACATCCTGCTGGAAAGCGCCAACAATCTTTATTCGGGCGTGTCGATGGCCGACCTGAAGGGGTTCACCGAGAAGTACGGGCTCAACTCGCGCCTGGTGAAGCAGAACGGCCGGCTGGTGGAGGAGGTGTATCGCGCGGAAGGGAAGTACGGACCGCAGATTACCGAGATCATCCGGCACCTCGAAGCGGCGCAGGCGTTTGCCACGCCGTCGATGGCAAAGGCGCTGGCCGCGCTGGTGCAGTTCTATCGCACGGGTGAGGAGGCCGATCGCGAGGCGTACGACATCGCATGGGTGCAGGACACGGATTCGCCGGTGGACACCATCAACGGGTTCATCGAGGTCTACATGGATCCGCGCGGCGTGAAGGGCAGCTGGGAAGGTCTCGTCTATTACGTGAACCGGGAGAAGACCACGCGCATCAGGACGCTGGCCGACAACGCGCAGTGGTTCGAGGACCACATGCCGTGGGATGCCAGATACCGGAAGCCCGACGTCCAGGGCATTGTCGCCAACGCCATCGATGTGGTGGTGGAAACGGGTGACTCCGGCCCGGTGACGCCCATTGGCATCAACCTGCCCAACGACCAGGCCGTCCGCGAGAAGTACGGCAGCAAGTCGGTAGCGCTGTCGAACGTCACCGAAGCCTACGAACGCAGCACGCCGGGATCGATGCGCGGTGAGTTTGCGTGGTCGCCCGACGAAGTGGAGCGTGCGGGGAAGCACGGTGACTTTGCGAGTTCGCTGACGACGGATATGCACGAGGTCATTGGCCACGCCTCCGGCCGCCAGGCCGAAGGCAAGGGCAATCCGCAGGCGCTCATCCGCGAACACTTCTCGGCGCTGGAGGAAGGCCGGGCCGATCTGGTCGGTCTCTACTTCATTGCGGATCCGAAGCTCGTCGAGCTGGGCATCATTCCCGCGGCCGATCACGAAGACATGGTGCGCGCGGAGTACGAGGCGTACACACGCAATGCCCTGGTGCAGCTGCGCCGCATGCGTGAAGGGACGCAGATCGAAGAGGACCACATGCGCAACCGGCAGATGATTGTCCGGTGGCTCATGGCCAACACCACGGCCATCGAAGAGCGGACGCGCGACGGCAAGACCTATCTGGTGATGGTGGACACGGCGGTGTTCCGCGAAGGCGTGGGCCGCCTGCTGGCCGAGGTGCAGCGCATCAAGTCCGAAGGCGACTACGAGGCGGCGAAGGCGTTGTTCGAAACCCACGGCGTGCACTTCGATCCGGCCCTGCGCGATCAGGTGGTGCGCCGCGTGGAGGCGCTGAACCTGCCGTCCTACAGCGGGTTCGTGATGCCGAAACTGACGGCCGTCACCGGTGCGGATGGTGCCATCACGGACGTCACCATCAGCTACCCGATGGACCTCACGGCGCAGATGCTGGAGTACTCCGGCGTCCGCACGCCCTGACGCGGGAGCCGCGCCGCGAACGAGTGTGTTGACCACGTACTGGTTGAGCACGCACCTGACGTACGTCTGCCGGCACTCGGGGGCGTGCTGCTCGGCGCGCTGGCCGATTCCGGTGGAGCGCGCCCGCGTGGACGCGCTCGATCACGCGGTGGCGTCGGGCCGCGTGCGGCCTTCGGTGCAGCCGTGGTTGCGGCCGGCCGGTCCCGGCGCCCCGCCGGACATCGCCGGAGTGTTGGCGCTTGGTGCCACCGGGGCCTGCGTGTTTCACGCGCCGCGAGAGCCGCGCGCACCACATGCGTGGCTCGACGTGCCCGCGGATGGCGAGCGCGGCGGCTGCCTGGTGCACGCCATGCGCCCCTCGTCGTGCGTGCACTTTCCGTTCGTGTGTGTAGTCGATCCCCGTGGCGTGCACGTCACGCTGTCGCACTACTGTCCAACGGCGGCGGCGCTGCTGTTCGACGCCGATGGCCCACCGCTCAAGGTGGCTGGTCCGGCCGTGCCCGTTGGCGCTGCCGATCCGGAAGGGCTCGACGCCCGCGAGGCACTGCCGCCGGTGTGGGTATCTCGTGTCGATGAACGCGATCGCGAGGCCGCCGTGTTTCGCGTATCCGGTAGCCGCGCGCCGGCAACGGTTCTGCCGCGATTGATGTCGTGGGACGAAGTCACGGAGTGGGAATCACGCACCATCGACGAAGCCGTGGCCTCGACCGGTGATATCGCACCGCCCGACATGGCGTTGTTCGACAGGGCGCGTGCCGCGGTGGCGGATGGCCTCCACTGGACGGAAGCGCCTCCCGGCACACTCGACGCATGGCATCGTCTCGTGGCACCGGCCTGGCCGCATTGGCGTTCGCCCGTTGGCCGGTATCTGGCGTCCAAAGTCCATGCGGCGTGGGCGTTGTATCTCGGTGATGGCACCACCGCGGTCCTTCGGCAGGTACGCGTGGCTGCCACGGTCCTGGCCGTCGAGGCCGTGCGCGTGTGTCTGCAGGCCGATGCGCCGCTCGACGGTCCGCGGCTGCTGGCGGCCATTCGACAGACGGACCTGCTGCTCGTGCACTATGCGGACCCCGTGCGTCTTGCACGTGTGTGATCCCTGAACGCACCGTGTCGTGCCCTGTGGTGCACGAGCGGTCGGGCGCACACGCCATCCGGCTGCGTCAGAACGCGAGGTTCAGTCCGACAGCCAGGCGATGCGACACGCTGCTGCTTGGCCGTTGATCGGCCGGACCTTTCAGGAAGAACAGCCGGTAGTCGAACCGCAGGCCAGCCGCGCCCGCCAGCCGCCACCTCGCGCCGCCGCCCAGGCCATAGGTCATATCGTGGGCGCCGCGCCCGTCCGCTCGCGATTCGCCATAGGCACCAAAGCCGACGAGGCCGAACGGCCTGATGTTCCGTTCGTTCTCCGTCCCGTACACGAGGAAGTTACCGGTGACGGTGTAGAGGGACGGGCGTGATGCGGTTGCCCTGAACCGCGTGGCGGCATATTCGAGTTCCCATCCGGTGCGGCCCCGTGTCTGGCCGCCCGAGATGCCGACGACCGGGTTGGGTGTCGAGTTCACGCCCAGGAAGATGGTGCCATCGGCGTACGCAGGCGCAGCGGCCATGAGCAGCATGACGGCAAGCGCGCCGGCGACATACTGGCCCCGCAGGTTGCGCCGATGCATCTTCATTCTGGCAACTCTACAATAGGACCGCCGAAGGGCGAGGCGGTAGCGGCCGTTGCCTGCTGACTGTCCGCACGGGAAGCGGTCAGAATAGGTCCCGCGCAGATCTTGAATTCCTACGAGAGAGAGACGACGGCATCATCGTGAAAATTGCAACGTGGAACGTGAACGGCGTGCGTGCGCGCCAGGGTGACCTGCTGGCGTGGCTCGCTGCCGATCGGCCGGACGTGGTGTGCATTCAGGAAGTGAAGGCCGGCATCGACCAGCTTCCGTTCGACCTTCGCGACGTCGATCACTACTGGTCGGCGTGGCACGGGCAGAAGGGCTACTCGGGCGTGGCGCTGCTGGTGTCGAAGGCCTTCGTCGACACACCGCCCGTGGTCAGCTCGCCGCCGTTCGATTTCGAAGCCCGCATCCTCACCGCCGGCCTCACTGTGGGCGGTGCGCCCTGCACCGTGGCGAGTGTGTACGTGCCGAACGGCGGCAAGGACTTCGACGCCAAGTTGCGCTTCCTGGCCGACCTCGACCTGTGGGCCACCGACCTGGCGCGTGAAGGACGGTCGCTGTTGCTCTGTGGCGACCTCAACGTCGCGCGT
>CAZZGM010000019.1:16126-16649 GCA_964653955.1 uncultured Bifidobacteriaceae bacterium
ACGAACGCGACGTCCATCCGAAGGAACGCAAGCCGCACCAGATTGGCACGCGCCCGGTGGAACGCGAGGCCCTGGAGCGCGTGATCTCGCGCAACCTCGTGGACGTAGGCCGCGCGCTCGACCCGGACAACGACGAGCTGTTCACCTGGTGGGCGCCGTGGCGCAACCTGAAGCAGCGCAACATCGGCTGGCGCATCGATTACGTGCTCGCCTCCGCACCGCTGGCGGCCAGGGCGACGCACGCGATCGTCCAGCGCGAGGTGGGCAGCAGCGACCACGGCCCGGTGGTCGTCACGTTCGACGTCTGACGAAGGTGGTGGAGCGGTTCGTCGTATGCCGGTCCGCTCGTAATTCGCTATGATGCCGGCCGAACGTGGGCGCCCGTGGTGTCCCGGACTCCGTGGCCGGGCCCCGCTGCGAGGGCCGCTGCGGACCGCGCGAAGCGAGCTCCGTGATCTCGCTCGGAGCCCCCAGCCTTCTCGCGGGGCCGGTCTGGCGATAGCGGCCACTCCGTACGGGCCGC
>CAZZGM010000020.1:0-16600 GCA_964653955.1 uncultured Bifidobacteriaceae bacterium
TCAACATGTCGTACTCGCTGGGACGCCAGCACCAGACGCACGTCTTCAGCCTGAACGCGTTCAACCTCACGAACGTGCTCTACCGGAATCACACGTCGCTCATCAAGGACCTCGCGCCTGAAATCGGCCGTGGCGTGCGTGTGAGTTACGCACTGCGGTTCTTCTAGACGTTCAGGCGACCCTGTTCGAGATCTGCCTGGTTCGTTCCCACGGGGACGGCCCCGGCGACTCGTACATCGACCCGTGTCATCGGCCGCCAGCGGAAACGGCACTACGGTGGTGCATTGCGGCGCCTCTTCAAGGCCATCCGGTGGCGATGGCTTCGCCGTCCATCTGATACAGGCTGACCACACGGCCGTTGCGCCGTTCCTCGTGGACCCGCAGCGTTCCGTACACGGCAACCGGTGTATGCACGAAACGGGTGCGGCGGCCTCCGCTCATCCGGACGACGACGAACTGATGCGGCAGTGTCGGCGCACCGAAGTAACACATGTCGTAACTGGCGTTGAGCAGGAATTCACTCACGCCATCGCCGTTGAAGTCGAGCGGCAGCATGAAGCCTTCGACGCGGCGGTCGGGACACTCGAATGTGCCACCCACGGACGATGGCACGCGCCATTCGGAAACGGAGAACCGATTCCGATGAGCGGTCGAATACCGGCCATGGACAGGGGCGGAGGTGCCGCCCGCCGTCCAGACAGTGCACCCGCGAGCCGCGCGAGCGAAGGCCCGCTAGTCGCGCGAGCGGAGAATCGGGTAGACCGTGCTGTCCTTCAGCGCTTCGTCCAGGACGTTCCAGGTGAGCAGCGCATCGTTCGACCGTGGCTCGAGCAGGTAGAAAGCCAGCCGGGCCAGCGGCTGCGTCATGTCGACACGCCAGGTGCCGGCTGCGATAGCCGCCTCCACCGGTGCATACCGGCCGGTGGTGGTGCGCTCGCGGTGACTCTCGAACTCGCGCTCGGCCAGTTCGGTCTTCTCGATGGTGAACTGCTCCAGCGGCAGGCGCTCGTCCGCCTCTACACGTTCGAGGCGGATACCGTGGGCGCGAAGGCGTTCGACCGCCACGCTCAACGCCGCCGGCACGTAGTACGCGGACGGCACGCGCTCCTGCGCGGTGGACTCGAAGGTGGCGTACTCCCACATCCGCTCGGGCCGCCGTACGTCGGCGCGCCGCAACATCACGCGACCGCTGTACGGATTGATCTCCTCCACCACGTCGCCCATGATGATCTCGACCATCTCCGGCGAGCGCTTCGGCTGCGACCGCACCGACAGCCGCTGGCCAACCACCGAGCCGGCATCGAGCTCCGCGGCCTGCTTTTGCAGCGCGTCCGCGTTGGCGTGCGCGTAGGCCAGCACCTCTTCCACGAACCGCGTGTTGACGCTGACACGATCCTCGAACGTCAGGTACGAGTAGACCTCGCTCAGAATCCCGAAGCGATTACGCAACCCCCAGTAGTTGTGGCTGTATCGCGGCAGGTCCTCCACCGTGGTCCACGTCCGTTCCGGCGTCTGGCCGCTGACGTTGCCGTAGGCGCGGAACTCCCAGCCGTCCTTCGAGCGAATGCCATCGCTGACCGCAGTCATCCACGGGCCGGCCATCCGCTCGACAATGGCCGGGGCCACCGCCGGGTTGTTGGGCGTCTCGTAGGTCAGGTGATAGGCATGACGCGACCCGTTGGTGGTGTGCAGGTCCATCATCACGTGCGGATCGAAGTCGTTCAGGAGCTTCACCACCGAGCGGGCTTCGGGCGTCTCGAGCTTGATGTAGTCGCGATTGATGTTGAGCCCCTGCGCGTTGGCGCGCGTGCCGCTGCCGGCAATGGGTCCATGCTGCGGCCCGCGGCTGGTCAGCGTGATGCGCTCGTTGCCATCCGCGTTGTAGAGGGGCGCAATCAACAGCACCATGGAATCGAGCCAGTCCGCATGGGCGCCGCGCGCGATGTCGCGCACCATGGCCAGCATCGACTCCTTGCCTTCCACCTCTCCCCCGTGCACGTTGGCCTGGATGAAGACGCGCAGCCGGCCCGACTCCTTGACCGCCTCCGGCGTGGGTCCAGCTACACGGCCGACCACGGCCAGCGGCAACGCCCGGCCCTCGGAGCTGTAGCCAAACGACGTCAGGTGCACCAGCGGCGAAGCCTCATCCACCGTCCTCAGGAAACCCATCACATCGTCGTACCGGCTGGTCTCGACGAACTGTGATTGTTCCGCCCTGGTCTGCAGGCCATCGAGCGCGACCGGCGGCGGTCCACCGGCACCTGGCCCGCCGGAGCAGGCGGCCATCAGGGAAACAGCAACAACGGCGGGCACGAGGCGTCCTGATCCGGTTGACATGGGCGGCATTGTCGTCCACGGCGGCCCGCGCCGGCAACGGCAGAGGCGCCGGTTGCGCATATCCTGTGTGACGTGAGCAAGCGAGGGGCAATGACGATGAGGGGACGGGTGGCGGTGAGCGTGGTGGTTCTGGCCTGCATGCTGGGCCCGGCGGTGACGGCGGCGGCCGGTCAAACAGCCGGCACCATTACCGGCATCGTCACCACCAAGGCGTCACGTCCGGCTCCGCTGCGCGTCACGTTCGACCAGAAGATTTGCGGCGCGAGCCTTCCCGACGCCGCTATTGCAGTGAACGATGCGGGTCACCTGGCCAACGTGGTGGTGACGGTCACGGGCGTGAAGGCCCCGGCGCCACCACGAGAAGGGCAGGTGATGAACGAGAAATGCGCCTTCGCTCCCCGCGTGCAGGTGGTCGCACCCGGCGGTACCGTCAAGACGTCCAGCCGTGACGCCGTCCTGCACACCACCACCG
This sequence comes from uncultured Bifidobacteriaceae bacterium, assembly GCA_964653955.1. Lineage (GTDB taxonomy): Bacteria > Acidobacteriota > Vicinamibacteria > Vicinamibacterales > UBA2999 > VFZN01. Next base: position 2,810 of record CAZZGM010000020.1, read on the forward strand.
TCCATCAGGAAAACGGACGGCAGGTGTTCAACCTGGCCCTACCGGCTCCGGGCATCGAACTGGCACGCCCCGTCAGCGACGCCGGTGTACTGCGCGTGAGCTGCAGCACCCACCAATGGATGCGCGGCTGGATTGTGGTGACCGACGAACTGTCGGCGGTGACCGGACCGGACGGCCGTTTTCGCCTGCCGGGCCTGCCGCCGGGCACCTACGAGGTGCGCTTCTGGCACGAGGCGCTGTCGGCCGCGCCGCTGTCGGTAACCGTCACGGCCGGGGGAACCGCCACCGTCACGGTCGACATGCAGTAACCGCCGACACAGGCGGCGTTGCTCATTCCAGCGTCAGGACGTACGATCCGGGAATCCACTGAAGGCCATTACATGATTCGACACCTTACGGCTCTTGCCCTGGCAGGCACCACGGCCGCCGGCATCGTTCTGGCACAGGCACCCGATCCGGCCGCTCAGGAGCGCGAGTTCCTGAGCCGCATCCGCCGCCTCACCGTCGAAGGCCGGCGCGCCGGTGAAGGCTACTGGTCGCCCGACGGCCAGCGTCTCGTCTTCCAGAGCGAACGTGATCCGGAAAACCCGTTCTACCAGATCTATGTGCTCGACTTCGCCACCGGCGAAACCAAGCGTATTTCGCCTGGCGTCGGTAAAACCACGTGCGCGTTCTTCCGTCCTGGTACGGATCAGATCCTGTTCTCGTCCACGCACCACGATCCGAAGTCGAAGCAGTACCAGCAGGAGGAGCTCGACTTCCGGGCCTCGGGCAAAGAACGCCGCTATGCCTGGGACTACGACGCGGAAATGGACATCTACGCCTACGCCGAAGGCTCCGGCGCACTGACGCGGCTCACCGACGTCCACGGCTACAACGCCGAGGCGTCCTATTCGCCCGACGGCCAGTGGATTGCCTTCTCGTCCATGCGCGACGCCTACAACCGCGAGCTGTCACCGCAGGAGCAGAAGCAGCTCGAACTGGACCCGAGCTACTTCGGCGAAATCTACATCATGAAAGCGGACGGCTCGGGCCAGACGCGCCTCACCACCGAACCCGGCTACGACGGCGGTCCCTTCTTCACCCACGACGGCCAGCACATCGTCTGGCGGCACTTCGACGAGCAGGGTCTCATTGCCGACATCTGGACGATGAAGCTGGATGGATCGGAGAAGAAGCAGATTACCGACTTCAAGTCGATGAGCTGGGCGCCGTACGAACACCCCTCCGGTGAGTACGTCCTGTTTGCGTCCAACAAGCTGGGATTCGAAAACTTCGAAATTTTCGTGGTCGACAAGGCCGGCACGAAAGAGCCGGTGCGCGTGACTCATACCGACGGATTCGACGGCTTGCCGGTGCCGTCACCCGATGGCCGCCAGATCGCGTTCACCTCGAGCCGATCGGGCGGTGGTGCCGGACAGATTTTCCTGGCCCAGTGGAATCACGAAGCCGCCCTGAAGGCGCTGGCGGCCGCACCGCCAAGAAACAGGTAGTGATGATCATGCACCGTACATCGACGCTTCTTGCTCTCCTGCTGGCAGCCACGCCGGCGTTTGCCCAGGTCGCGGCGCCAGCCGCTCCGCCAGCCACGGCGGCCGCCGCGTCGAAGACACGCGCGCACGTGGAGGTGCTGGCCGCGCCGGACATGGAAGGGCGCCTGGCCGGTACGCCCGGCGAAGCCCGTGCCGCGGATTACCTGATCACGCAGCTGAAAAGAATCGGCGCCCGGCCGTTGCCGGGACAGGACGATTTCCGGCTGGCGTTTTCGTTCACGGCCGGCTCGAAGGACGGTGGCTCCACCGTAACCGTGGCGCCTGGCACCGGCTCGCCCCAGGCGTTCACCGAGCGCACCGCCGTGCAGGCGCTGTCGTTTTCCGACAACGCCGAAGTGAGCGGCGAGGTGGTATTTGCCGGCTACGGGCTGGTGGTGCCCGAGTCGCAGAACTTCGGCTATGACAGTTACCAGGGGCTCGACGTCACGGACAAAGTGGTGGTGGTGTTCCGCTACTTCCCTGAAGACGCCGATCAGCAGACCCGCGCCGCGCTGGCACGGTACTCGGATCTTCGCTACAAGGCACAGGCGGCACGTCAGCGGGGAGCGAAGGCGCTGCTCGTCATTACCGGCCCCCGTTCGCCGAACGCCGGCGAGGTGGTGCCGATGACGTTCGATACGGCCCTGGCCGGCTCCGGCCTGGTAGCCGCCAGCGCCAACGGTGACGTGGCGAAGGCCATCTTTGCGGCGGCCGACGGCCGCGACGTCGAAGCCGTACAGAAGGAGTTCGACAGCGGTAACCCGCACGTGGCCGGCTTTGCCATTCCCGGTCTCACCCTCACGGTAAAGGCCGTGGTGGAACGCGAACAACGCACCGGCCACAACGTGGCGGCCTACCTGCCTGCCACTTCGCCAGCCGATGCGGTGCAGAAGCCGTGGGTGGTGATTGGCGCGCATTACGACCACCTGGGTCACGGAAGAAGCGGCGGATCGCTGGCCACGGCCGAGCAGGTTGGACAAATCCATCACGGCGCCGACGACAACGCCTCGGGCACGGCCGCCGTCCTCGCCATTGCCGAAACGCTGGCGAGCCAGCCGCGCAAGCGCAACCTGATGATGACCTTCTGGTCGGCCGAAGAACTGGGCCTCATTGGCTCCAACGCCTTCGTCACCACGCCGCCCGTCCCGGTCGAGGAGATGTCGGCGTATCTGAACTTCGACATGGTGGGTCGCTCCACCGACAACAAGCTCACCGTGCAGGCCACGGGCACCAGCACCATCTGGCCGCGCCTGCTGGAGCAGGCCAACATTGCCGCCGGCTTCGACCTCGTGCTCCAGGCAGATCCCTACCAGCCGACCGACGTCAGCTCGTTCAACCAGGCCGGCGTGGCCAGTCTGGCCTTCTTCACCGGCGCGCACGTCGACTACCACAAGCCGTCTGATACGGCCGACAAGATCAACTACGAGGACCTCGATCGTATTGCCGACATGGCCGCGGACATCACGAAGCGGCTGCTGGCGCTGGACGAGGCACCGCTCTTCACGCGCGTCGAACAGACCACCCAGGGTGGCAGCCGCGCCGGCCTCCGCATCTTCACCGGGACCATTCCCGATTACGCCACCGACATCAAGGGGCTGCTCCTGGGCGGCGTCGTCGGCGGCGGTCCCGCCGAGCAGTCGGGCCTCCAGAAGGGCGACGTCATCATCGAGATTGCCGGGCAGTCCATTGCCAACATCTACGACTACACCTATGCGCTGGAGCTGCTGAAAATCGGCGAGCCAGCCAAGGTGGTCTACATGCGCGGCACGGAACGCCGCGAAACGACGCTGACGCCGGCCGCCAGGAAGTAGGCCCGGCACCGCTGATCGGAACAGCGGGTCGTGATATCCTCCGTCCCCCGGAGGGCTCCATCATGACCCGTCGTTCGTTCGTCGTGGCCGCACTGGCCATTGCTACCGTGATTGCCGTTCCGTCGGCACAGGTGAATCTCAACGGCGACTGGGTGCTGACCATCGACAGCCCCCAGGGCATCATCGACAGCGACGCCTCGTTTCAGGTGGAAGGCGATCAGGTGACCGGCTACTTCAGCGGTCCCACGGGCGAAGCCTCGGTCACCGGTACGCTCGACGGCTCGGCCCTCACGCTCAACTTCTCCATCTCCACCGGACAGGGCATTTTCGACGTGAAGATGACGGCCGAAGTGGATGGCGACGAGATGAAGGGCGTGATGGACTTCGGGATGGGCACGGCCGACGTCACAGGTCGCCGCAAGGAGCAGGTCCGCTAGTGACCTGTATCGGCAATGCCTGAAGCGCCCGCTCCGGAGGACCGGGCCGGAACAGGCCGTTGAGCGCCCCTGTCGGCACTTGAGGTGCCGTTGATACGGTCCGCTAAAACGCTTCCTGGACGCCCAGGTAGACGCCGCGGTTGCCGCGCTCACCAAACCCGATGTCGAACGCCAGGTTCGTGCGGGAGTGTTTGTTCACCTTCAGCCGGACGCCGACGCCAATGCCCGGTGCCCACCGGTCGAACAGCTCCTGCTGCATCTGACGGCTGGCCACCGACGTCACGTTCGCGAACGCCACCATGCCCAGCAGGCCGTTGGCGGTGAGCTGGCCACGATATTCGAGTTCCAGGAACGCGAGGTGTTCGCCGCGGAAGTGGCCTTCGGCATATCCGCGGCCCGATCGGCCATACGCGTCGCTGCCCGTCGACGGCAACTGGAAGTAGGGTGCCGTGCCCTTCACCACGAGATCGCTGTAGGCCCAGGCCGCCAGCGTGTGATTCCGATCCTTCGACAATGCACGATAGGCGCGCAGGTCGAGATTGACCTTGTCCCAGCCGGAGTTGCCCCCCAGCAGGCCGTTCACCAGTCTGCGGTGGTTCACGCGCGCCAGCCAGCCTTCACGGGGATTGATGACACTGTCGCGGCTGTCCCAGATGAGTTCCAGGCTGGGTCCGGCCGACGACTGCGTCCGCATCGGCAGTCCCGTGGTCCGCGCGTACTGCACGAACGGCGACTGACTCCACGCCCCTTCTTCGCCGTCCTCGGGACCAATGCCGGAATGCCGGTCGAAGTGAAAACCGGCGCCGGCGTAGAGGTCCTTCCACACCTTCAGGTAGGCCGTGTGATGCAGGCGCAGGAAGTCGAACCGCACCCATTCGGGCTCGATGGGTGGCGGCATGCCGAGTCCCGGCGTCTCGAGCGAGGTCCACTGCGCGCGGTCGTCCACCTCGAGCCGCCAGCGGTCGCTGTCACCGAACACGGTACCGTGCATGGTGAGGCTGGTCTGTCGGCGGGTCGAAAATGTCAACGCGCCGACCACGGACGAAATGCTGGTGCTGTCGCGATCGCCCGTAAAAAACGCCACGTTGCCGGCCACGCCGGCCATGGCGCCCGTGGACGGCTTGGCCGCGATGATGGGCGACAGCACCGTCATCACGTTGTCGTCCGCGGCCTCCGCGGGAGGCTCGGCCCGGCCAAACCACTTCCGGACCAGATCGTAGATGTCCACGCCCTCGGGCGCGGACGGCCTGGCCGGCACATGCGCCTGGGCGACCGACGAGCCCGCCGGCGCCCCGGTCTGGGCCCGGACCGGCGCTGCCAGCGCGAAACAGATGGCGAGCAGGGCCCACCCGGAACGCTTGACCGGAAACACTCGATCAAGCTTATCCCACCCGCCTCACCAGTCCGCCTGGCGCGACACGGGCAAGCTCATCTTTGACGCCGGGCACGGCGGGCCGGCACATATCCGCTGGACGGCCAGAAACAACCGTCTGACGGCGACAAACACCCATTTGTGCGTCAACGATCAGCCGTGGGCCGCCGGGCTGGCTAGAATCGGAGAGTGACCGCATCGAGCGCGGCGGGGGTCGTCAATCTCGTAGGCTTTGCCACGGGCACGGCTCTGTACGCCATGCTACTGGTGCTCGTGCTGCGCGGTCACGCGCGCGGCACCGGTGGCCGCGACCGCGTGGATCGCCTGCCACTGGCCACGGCGCTGCTGGGACTGGCCTGGAACCTCGGCGAACTCGCGGCGTTTGCGCTGCCGCGCCTTGGACTCACCGCCGGCGGTGTCGGTCTGTCGGCCCTGCCCTTCCCCGCCCTCGGCCTGCTGGCCGCGGTGGTCGTCCATTCGGTCACCCGCGAAATCCGTCACGGGCACATCGTCATTGCCCTGGCCTATGCGCTGGCCGTCGCGGCTGGTGTGCTGCACATCCGGACCATCTTGTCAGGGGACCCGGCTGCCTCGACCCTTGCCTTCCAGTTACTCACGGTGTTTTTCGGCATCCTCATCGTGCCGCTCGCGTTCATCACGCGGTCACAGCCCAACGGCCGCCGCGCGCTCTGGATTCTGGCGCTGATGCTGTTTGCCGTGTCGGCGACGCATCTCGGAAGCTTCCACTCCACCGACGACAGCTGGTGGATGCAGTTGCTCGGCCATCACGCGGCCATCCCGCTGGCGTTTGCCATCCTCTATCAGAACTACCGCTTCGCGCTCGGCGATCTGTTCCTCAAGCAGGCCCTGACGCTGCTGGCCATCGTGACGGTGACGCTGGCCGGCTACTCGGTGGTGTCGGCCATGCCGCCGGGAACGATGGCCGTGGGCATGCTGCTGACACTGTGGGTTGCCACCGCGCTGGTGGCGCCGGTGCTGCGACGCGGCGTGGTCCGGTTCGTCGACGCGGTGCTGCTCGGACGCACGGACTACTCGGTGTTGCGCGTCGACCTCGCACGCGCGGTCGGTGACCTGTCATCGGTCGATGACGTCATGGACACCGTCTGTGCGCGGATGACCGACGCGCTCAACGCCCGCATCGTCTGGTGGACACCCACCGCGGCACCGCAGCCCGGCAATGGGCCGGCCTCGCGCACCGTGGTCGTGCCGACGACCGATCCACCGCATCCCGCCATTCACGTCGGCGACCTCACCGGCGGCCGGCGCCTGCTCTCAGACGATCACACGCTGCTCGACGCCGTGGCAGTGACCGCCGCGCGGCGCATCGACGCCATCCGCCTGACCCTCGAACGTTTCGAAACAGCGCTGCGCGAGGAAGAAATGCAGAAGCTGGCCGCGGAAGCCGAGCTCAAGGCACTGCGGGCGCAGATCAACCCGCACTTTCTCTTCAACGCGCTCACCACCATCGGCTACCTCATCGAGACGGCACCGCCGCGCGCCATCCGCACGCTGATGCGCCTCACGCACCTGCTGCGCGGCGTGCTGCGGCCCGATGGCGAGTTCACCACCCTCGGACGCGAGATGGAGCTGGTGGAGCACTATCTCGACATCGAACGCGAGCGGTTCGAAGAACGTCTCGACGTCCGTCTCGACATCCCGGCATCGCTGGCCGGCGTGCCCATTCCGTCGCTGGTCATTCAGCCGCTGGTCGAAAACGCCATCAAACATGGTGTCGCTCCCAGCGCCCGCGGCGGCACGGTCGAAGTGGTGGCGCGCCGCGAGCTCACGCCCGACGGTCCACGGCTGCGTGTGACGGTACACAACACCGGCGCCCCGCTTTCGCTCGTGGAACCGCACGGCGGCGATCACGTCGGGCTCGACAACGTCAAGCGCCGCCTCTCGGGTCACTACGGCGGCAGCGCCACCTTCCAGCTTTTCGCCACACATGGCGGGGGCCAGCTTTCCGCCACTCCCGGCGGGGGCCCGCTTTCCACCGCTCCCGGCGAAGGCACCACGGCAGTCCTCCTGCTGCCGCTGCCCGACACGATTCAGCAGGAGAAGGAACCCCATGCCGAAGCCACTGCGCGTCGTGCTGGCCGACGATGAGCGGCCGGCCCGGCGATTTCTGGTGAACCTGCTAAAGACGTTTCCCGACGTGGAAATCGCCGGCGAGGCGGCCAACGGCCAGGAAGCGCTGGACCTCATCGAGCAGACCCGGCCGGCGCTGGCACTGCTCGACCTCCAGATGCCGGAGCTCGACGGACTCGACACCGCACGCTTGCTCAAAGCTGGCGCCGCGCCGATGGTGGCCTTCGTCACCGCCTACGACGAATTCGCGGTGCAGGCGTTCGAACTGAACGCGGTGGACTATCTGCTGAAACCAGTCGAGCGCGAACGGCTGGCCGCCACGCTCGGGCGCGCCCGCGAGCGCGAAGCCGCCGGCGATCGCGCGCAGGGGCTCACCGCTGCTTCAGCCGCCTGGGAAGCCGCTACGCGCAAGCAATTCCTGGAGCGGATCCCGGTGCGCGGCCGCGAAGAGGTGGTCATCCTGCCGGTCCGCCAGATTGCCTCGATTGTCGCGGATGGCGAGCTGCTGCACCTGACCACGGTCACCAACGAGCGCTACACCATCTCGCACCGCCTGCACGCGCTCGAAGCACGCCTCGACCCGCGCCGCTTCGTCCGCCTGGGCCGCGGCACGCTGGCCGCCGTGGATCTCATCCAGCGCGTCAGCCCCATGCCCGGCGGCACCTATCAGGTGAGGCTCACCAACGGCCAGACGCTGCAGGTGAGCCGGCTGCAGTCGCGCGTGCTCAGAGACACGCTGCTGCGTCTCTGACCCGCGGCGTGATCCCGGAACTCACGACGCCAACGGCGCGGCATCGCTTGCCGCCTTTTTGCCTTCCGCCTTCCGCCTTCCGCCTTTTGCCTTTTGCCTTTTGCCTTTTGCCTTTTGCCTTGGTGAATTGCTACTCCGTCCGCAGCGCGATGAGCGGGTCCACTGTCGTGGCGCGACGCGCGGGCGCAAGACACGCCAGGGTGCCGGCCAGCAGGAATACCAGCACCACGCCACCCAGAATCAGTGGATCGCGCGGTGTGGTGCCATACAGATAGGCCGTCAACACGCGCCCGGCCGCAACAGCGGCAACCATCCCGACCACCAGCCCCAGCGCGACGAGCGTGAGTCCCTGTCGAAGCACCATGGCCATTACCGCACCGCGACTGGCGCCCAGCGCCATCCGCACGCCAAACTCGCGCGTGCGCTGCGTGACGGATGTGGCAATCACGCCGCCAATGCCGGCCAGCGTCACGAGCAGCGCCAGCCCGGCGAAGACCGTCAGCAGCGTGGCGGTGAGCCGCGGCGCCGCCAGCGCTTCGGCGCGGAGGTCGTCCAGTGTCTGGACCGCTTCGACCGGCTGGTTCGGATCCACGGCATGCACCGTCTCGCGCAGCATCTGCGCAAAGGCGGCCGGGTTGCCGGCCGTGCGCACCAGCACCTGACCAGCCAGATTGAACGGCGCCTGTGAGAGCGGTACATACACCTGTGCCACCGTCTCCTGCGCCAGCCCGAACTGCCGCACATCACCAACCACGCCAACCACCGTGAACCACGTTTCGCCGCGATTCGTCGAGATGCGCGTGCCAACCGGATCGGTACCGTCCCAGTAACGCGCCATGGCGCGGTTGATGACCACCACCGGCAGCGTCTCGGCGGTGTCGGTGGCCTGGAACGATCGTCCGCTCACCAGCGGAATACCAATGGTCTCGAAGTAACGATCGCTGGCTACGCGGATGTCCGTGGCCGGCCGCCGATCGGGGTCGTCCGTCACACGCCCATCGATATCGAAACGTGTCGTGCCGGGCACGGCGCCCGCCAAGGGCACGGCGTTGGTAATGGCCGCCGACACCACGCCCGGCTGTCCTTCCAGACGATCGAGAATCGGGAGATAGAGCCGCCGCAGCGCGTCGATGTTGCCGTAGCGCGAGAAGTTGCCAAACACTTCCGCCGACAGCACGCCGTCGGAACGATAGCCGGCATCCACCTGCTGCAGACGATAGAAGCTGGCCAATAGCAGTCCTGCCCCCGCCAGCAGCACCACCGACACGGCCACCTGCGCCACGATCAGCGCGCCCTGCATGGTCCGGCGTCCGCCGCCGTCACCCGCCTGGTTGCTGCCCTGCTTGAGCGCCGTGGTCAGGTTGATGCGCGTGCCGAGCGCCGGCAGTGTACCGAACAACATGCCCGTGACCACCGACACGAGCATGGTGAAGGCCAGCACCGACAGATCGATGGCAATGTCGCCGGTGCGCTGCGTGAATCGCCCGATGAACGTGGTGAGCATGCCAACCGTGGCAAACGCGAACGCCACCCCCACGGCACCACCGACCAGGGCCAGCAGCGTGCTCTCGGCCAGCAGCTGGCGAACGAGACGGCCGCGTCCGGCCCCCAGCGCCGCGCGCAACGCCAACTCACGATCGCGGCCGAGCATACGCGCCAGCGTGAGGTTGGCCACGTTGGCGCAGGCAATGAGCAGCACGAGGCTGGTAATACCCAGCAGGATCAACAGCAGATCGCGCGCGCCTTCGGTGAGCGCGGCTCGCACATCCACGGTGGTGGCCTGGAAACCCGATGATTCCGGGCGATAGACGCCGGCATGGTCGTGCGTAAAACGCTGGTTGATTGTCGCCACCGACGATGCGGCCTGTTCGTGGGAGTGGCCGTCCTTCAGGCGGCCGAAGACGCTGAGCGCGGCAAAGGCGCGCCGATTCTGCGGAATGGTCCGTTCGGCAGCAGCGCGGAACGGGCATGCCAGCACCGGCATGTAGACGTCGTTCTCCTGCGGATAGTGCGGCACGTTGGGCAGCACGCCAATCACACGATGCGGCCGGTCGTTCATCTCGAACACCTGGCCGATGATGTTGGGATCCCCGCCGAACTTCGTCCTCCAGTAGGTGTAACTCAACACCAGCACCGCCTCGGCCCCCCGCTCATCGTCTGAAGCAACGAAGGTGCGGCCGATGACGGGCTTGATGCCGAGCAGGTCGAAAAAATCATGCGAGACGACGCCGGTGCTCACGCGGTCGGGTTCGCCGCGGTTGAGCAGATCGAAGTTCATCTGGTGGTACTCGACCAGCCCGTCGAAGGCGTCCGCCTGATCGCGGTAGTCGAAATATTCGGCAATGGCCACACCCAGCGTGTTCTGCCCGGCGAGTGGTGCCGACTGCCGCACGACGACGAGGCGATCGCCGTGTTCGTAGGGCAGCGGCTTCAGCAATACGCCATTGATGACGCTGAAGATGGCGGTGTTGGCGCCAATGCCAAGGCCCAGCGTGAGCACCGCGAGTAGCGCGTAGCCCGGATGTTTGCGAAGGGCGCGCGCGCCATAGCGGATGTCCTGCAGCAGTTCGTCCACCCAACTGATGCCGCGTGCTTCACGAAGGTCGGCAGTGTGTTTGTCCATGGCTCCGAAATTCCTCAAGGCCCGGCGCCGGGCCTCGTCACGGCTCAGACCGGCTCGCACGAGCCAGTCGGTTTCCTGATCGAGGTGGAACTGCAGTTCCGTGGCCACCTCGCGGTCCACCTGCTGCCGACGCCACCACTCGCGAAGCCGCGCCAGAAGCTTCATGACTGGCTTACCCGACGTCGACACCCGCCAGTACACGCCCGACGGCTTCGGTCATCTGCCGCCAGTTCCTGGCCTCGGCCCGTAACTGTTTCTGGCCGGCCTTTGTCAGCGCATAAAACTTCGCCGGCCGGTTCTGTTCGGTGGCACGCCACTCGGCCGACAGCCACCCGGCGGTTTCGAGCCGATGCAGGGCCGGATACAGCGACCCCTGGTTCACGCGCAGCACCTCGTTGGACATCTGCTGGATGCGCTGGGAAATGGCCCAGCCATGCATCGGCCCGAGCGCCAGCGTGCGAAGGATGAGGAGGTCGAGGGTGCCTTGAAGGAGAGGAAGCATATGGCGATCTGGTGTTCTGGTGACGTTGTGATCTGTGATCTGGTGATCTGGCGATCTCCGATCGCGATATCACCAGATCATCAGCTCGCAATATGTGATGGCTGTTGTCGAATGTCAACAACAGCCGCTGAAAAGGTGGGACGGAGGCGCGCGGGCGGGGGTGTCCGCCTCGCGCGTCTCGGAAGGGACGGTCAGGGGACGATGACCGTCTGGACGGGGGTGGCGGTGCTCTGGCCGCAGGCGTTGGTGGCCATCACGCTCAGGTTGTAGGTGCCGGGACCGACATCGCCGGCCAGCGTGCGCGCGCTGGTGGTCAGGTTGCCGTTGTAGCCTCCTGTGACCTGCAGCACGTATCCCGATGGCGCCGGGCCCGACGCGGGTGGTTCCCACACCACCGTAATGCGGCGGCCGCTGCGCATGGCCAGCAGCGCCGTTGGCGCCTGTGGCACGCCGCTGCACGCCCCGGGAAACGACAGCGTCACCGGCTGAGACAGTTGGCTGACGCCGGCGGCATTACGCGAGCGAAGGGCCAACGTGTAGGTCCCGGCCGGCACACCGGCAAACGAGAACGACTCTCCGCCACCCAGCAGAATCGTGGTGTTGAGGGCACCGCTGACGTTCAACACGCTGTCCCTGGCAGCCCCGCCCTCGAAGGTGTTGCGCCAGCTCAGTGTCACGGTCGACCCGTTCACCGTCCCCAGCAGCCCGACCGGCGCCGAAGGCGGCCGCGCGCTGTTGACGAACAGGCGTACTTCGTTCGACGGCAGGCTGCGGCCCGACGCCGTCACCGCGTGCACGCGCACGTAGAAGGCACCGTTGGGCGCGGCAAAGCGGAACGCCGGGATGGTGCTGCCCGTGGGCAGACTGGCCAGGACCTCACCTGGCGCCACGCCGCCTTCGACAATGTAGCCAGTGGGAGCGCCCGTGAGGGGCGCGGTCCAGCGGAGCAGCACGTCGTTGCCCACCACCGACGCCACTGTCAGATTGAACGGCGGCGGGTTCTCCGGCGGCGTACCGCCTTCGACCATGACAATCGATGCGCCCGCCCCTTCGGTGCTGGCACCCAGCGGAATCGATCCAATCACCATCTGCGCGGCCACGTCGACGACATACACCTCGGTGGACGCCGCCGCGAACGCACGCGCACCGTCTGGAGTGAAGGCAATGTCGCGCACGGCAAACGCGTTGCCCACCGCACCCGTGAGTGTGTCGGTGACCGGGTTGAACACGCCAATCTGGCCGTTGTCCGCGGTATAGCCCCGTGTCCCATCAGGCGACACCGCCACCGCCGAGGGTTGAAGAAATCCGTTGATGGGTGTCATGGCGTTCGTGGCGGTGTCGATGGAAGCCACGGCGTTCCCCAGCAATCCGGACACGTACAACCGCTGCCCGTCTGGCCGCATGGCCATGCCCACCGGCAGTTGCGGCGTCAGGATGGTGGCAGTTACCGTCAGCGTCGCCGTGTCGATGACCTTCACCGAATGTGATCCGTAGGTGCCGACATACAGGCGGGCGCCATCCGGGCTGATCGCCAGACTGCGCGCCTGCGCGACGTCCAGCAGCACCTCGCCGATCCGCGTGCGCGACGCCCGATCGACCACGATCACCGCGGTGGTCCCGGATCCGCTCAGCACGTACAGCCGCTGATTGTCGGGACTCACCACCACACCAACCGGTGCGTTGCCCACCACGCTGAACGGCAGCGTGGCGGCGACGGTGCGTGTCGCGGTATCCAGCACGGTGACGCTGTTGCCGATTTCGTTGGCCGCGTACACCTCGCTGCCGTCTCGCGCGGCGGTGATGGCGTGCGGCGCAATGCACTGGCAGCCAATGCCGGCGTCGATGGTGGCGACACGCGTGGATGTGGCCGTATCGATGACGACAATGGTCTGCACGCCGCTATTGCCGGGGCCGGGGTCGTCGCGCTGACCGAGAACGTAGGCGTAGGGCTGCGCGGAGGCAGTGCTGGCCGTCAGGCCGAGGAGCAGCAGCGCGCACGCGCCGAGGCGTCCGGAGGGGGGCAACGTAGTCATCGTCAGTCCCTGCTGGCCGCGGCACGTCCGTCCGTCAATCGGGCGAAGCGCACGGCTCGTCGTATCTGACGGACACCCGGCAGGATTTCTTTGAGCGCTCGTGGCACAGCCGTGCCGCCGATGACCGGACGGAAACTCTCGCCGCGCGTCCGTCTTCCCCACCGGAGAAAGCCAGACATGCCTCTTCACGAACGTACGACGGCCGTTGCCGTCGAGGATACCCCTCCCTTCGCCGCACTCGCCGGTGCCCAGCACGATCTACTGGCCGCGCTCGACGCCGAACAGCGCAGCATCATCTGGCACAGCACCAACGCTCTCTGTCACGCGATCGAAGTACTCGAACGCGAGGGCGTACCCAAAGGCGTCATCATCGACGCGCTGGCGCCGGTTCGGCAGGCACATACAGAGTCGCCGTTCGTCCGGCGGCTACAGACATGGCCGCGCGGTTACCCCGGTGATTTCGAAACCATCGAGTACCTGGTCGGCGGCACCAACCTCGCGCCGCGCGGGACACCCGCCTGGTGGGTGGAGCAGGTCGCGCTGACCTCGCCCATTGCGGTGCAGCACCGCTGCAAGGTGCGGCAGCAGGCCGAAGAAATCCACCGCGTGTGCATGGCCGGG
>CAZZGM010000021.1:0-16250 GCA_964653955.1 uncultured Bifidobacteriaceae bacterium
GTAGACAGGCCTTGCCGGGATGAGCTCACCATGACGGACCTTCAGACACAGTTTGGCCGCATCGACATCTACCTGTTCGATCAGCTGCTGCGTGGACGCGTGCCGCCGCGCGCACGGATCTGTGATGCCGGATGTGGCTCCGGACGCAATCTCGTCTACTTTTTCCGGGCTGGCTACGATGTGCGCGCAGTGGACGCCGATCCTTCGGCCATCGAGACCGTCCGCTCGATGGCGGCGGCGCTCGCACCGCACCTGCCTGGCGACAACTTCCGGATCGAGCCGGTCGAGCAGATGTCGTTTCCGGACCTCAGCATGGACTTCGTTGTCAGCAGCGCCGTGCTGCACTTCGCCCGGGGCGACGATCACTTCGAGGCGATGCTGCGGGAATGCTGGCGAATCCTGGACAGGCACGGCGTGTTCTTCTGCCGGCTCGCGTCGTCCATTGGTATCGAATCCCGCGTGCGCGCCGTTGGAGCCGGGCGCTTCGCCCTGCCGGATGGAAGCGAACGGTATCTGGTGACGGAGGCTCGCCTGATGGAGCTGACCGAGCAGCTCGGTGGCGAACTGCTCGATCCACTCAAGACGACAATCGTTCAGAACCAGCGCTCGATGACGACGTGGGTCATGAGGAAGGCCTGACGCCGCGTTACTCGCCGAGGAAGCGCGCCAGCGACCCCTTCTTGCCCTGCACGCGCCACACCTTTTCGTATACACCCGCCAGTGAGTCGCGACTCACCACCCGCCGCGCCACGTCATTGGCCAGCCGCTCGGTCTGCAGATACGGATGGTGCGTATACACCCAGACATGACCCAGCTCGTGCGCGAGCGCGGCATGCAGCTCGTCCGGTGTCAGCATGGCCAGCGCACCTGCGTCCACCTGCACGACAAACACGCCCTTCTCATCCGCGGGCCGCACCGAGAACACATGTGGGTTGTGGGGAACCAGCGACACACGCACCGGCTGCGTGATGCCGAGCTTCATGCGCAGCTCGTCCATGGCTTCCTGCAGCGGCCGCTCGGGATCGTCCGCGGCCTGCACTCGCGTCTTTGCGTATGCCACGCCCGCACTCAGCAGCACCATGGGAATGGCAACGGCTGCGATTGCCCACCGCCGCCACTGCGAACGTGTCCTTCGTCTCAACCCGAACGTACGCCGCATACGCATGAGGTGTTCCCCCGACCGAGAGTGAAAGAATAACCAGGCGTGAACGATTTGACGACAGATAGTCAATTGTCACAATACGCCAACGAGCGGTCGTATCGTGCTGCAAACAACCAGTTACGTCCTGCTGCCGGACTTGGCACGCGCTTCGCTATGAGTGAGGGCAGGAGGTAAGTCATTATGAAGACGTTCACTCGTTTCTCCATTACCGCTGCTGCACTCGCTATGAGCCTCACGTTCGCCCCTGCGGCCTTCGCGCAGGAGCAGGCACCCGCGCCGGCACAGGAACAGGCCCAGGCCAGCATGCTCGAAGGCGAGCTGGTTCAGGTCGACACCGAAGGCAAGATGCTCACGGTGAAGACGGCGGACGGCGAACAGAGAATCGCCTACACCGACACGACCACGGTGCAGGGTTCGCAGGAAGGCGTGGCCGGTTTGACCAACGCGGGTCCGACGAACGTTCGCATCACGTGGCAGGCCGGAGACGATGGCCCGGTGGCGCTGACGATCACCGTGCTTCCGCAGCAGTAAACAGCAGGTCCCTTGGCTCCCATCCCGTGCGGGTTGGCTCCGTCGTTCGGGGCAGCCCGCACCATTCATCCCTTTTTCCTACCGCAACACGCGCTAGCTCATCTGACAGTCGTGCGGCTCGCGTAGCCGCACGCTGATCAGACTACCGCGCGCCGCCCAGCGTGGCAATCATTCGCTCCAGCCGAGTCAGCACGCGCTCACGCCCGAGCAGCACCAGCATCTCGAACAGACCGGGACTCACCATGCGCCCCGTGGCCGCCAGCCGCGACGCGTGAATGAGCGTGGCCGCCTTCAGCCCGCGCGCCTCCGCCAGCGTACGCAGCACGCGCTCGAGTGTCGCTTCGTCCCACACGGCCTCGGCACCCCACGCCTCGCCGAGCGCTGCCACGTGCAATGCGATGTCCGGCATCGACAGATGCTTGTTCACACCGGCGGCATCGTACGACTCGGGATCGGTAAAAAACGGCGACAGCTGATCGACGAACTCGTTCAGGTTCTTTGCCCGCGGTTTGAGCAGCGCCAACACCCTCACGAACCAGTCACGTTCGCCGGCGGTCAGCGTCTCGCGCCAGTAACCAGCCTGCTCCAGCCGCCCGCGCAGCCGTGCCGTCAACTCGTGATCCGGCAGGCGCAGGAGATGCTGGTGGTTGAACCAGTCCAGCTTCTCGATGTTGAAGACGGCATTGCCGCCCGAAATCCCTTCCAGCGTGAATCGCCGGATCAACTCCTCCCGCTCGAACAGCTCATCGTCGCTGCCCGTACCCCAGCCGAGCAGCGCGAGGAAGTTGAACATGGCTTCCGGGATGTAGCCCTGCTTTTCGTACTCCATGACCGACGTGGCGCCGTGACGTTTGCTCAGGCGTTTCTTGTCGGAACCCATGATGAGCGGCACGTGCGCGAAGGTGGGTGGCTCGGCATCGAGCGCGTGATAGATGAGCACCTGCTTAGGCGTATTCGAAATGTGATCGTCACCGCGGATCACGTGCGTGATGCGCATGTCGATATCGTCCACCACCACGGACAGGTGATAGGTGGGATGCCCGTCCGAGCGGAGAATCACGAACGGCTCGATATGTTCGTTGTCGAACTCGATGGGACCGTGCACGCTGTCGGTGAACGACGTCTTGCCCGGTGGCACCTTGAAGCGCACCGCGCCGTCCTCCTCGTAGGCGAGGCCCTGCGCCACGAGGTCATGTGCCACCGCGCGATAACGATCGAGGCGCTCCGACTGGAAGTACGGTGCATGCGGACCGCCCACTCCCGGGCCCTCGTCCCAGTCGATGCCCAGCCACGTCAGGCCGTCGAGAATGCCGGTCACCATGTCGGACGAGGAGCGGGCCACGTCCGTGTCTTCGATACGAAGGACGAACACACCGCCTGAGCCTCGTGCGTACAGCCAGTTGAACAGTGCCGTGCGGGCGCCACCAACGTGCAGGTAGCCGGTGGGTGAAGGAGCAAATCGAACGCGGGGTGTCATGATCGGCAGTCAAGAATATCAGCCCGCCCTGCCGCCAACGAGCGGCGGCCCTGGCCGCTACGTCATGATGCCCATGAAGAACAGCACCAGTTCCAGCAACAGGATGAAGACAATGGCCGCTTCGAGGATTTCACCCCGGTCCATGCCGGTCTGGTCCACGGCAAAGCGGTAGATGTCGTCGAGGGTCTTCAGCTTGTCCCGCACCGAGCTTTTCCAGGCATCGAGGCCCAGGCGGGCAGAGGTGAGGCCAAGCAGCCGCGCCGCGTACACGTCACCCACCACCTTCAGGGCGTTGCCGGTGCGCTCCGTCAGCTCGTTCACGTCGATGAACAGCGCGTGCAGCTCCCGCGCCGCCGCCGTGTAGCGCCGCCCGATCCACGGCTCATACCAGTGCGTCACCTGAAGACGTGCGTAAATGCGCGTCAGTTCGTGCTCCAGGCGCTGGTCGTAATACCGGAACTGCAGCAGCTGCGAGTTGGCGAACTCCAGCAGCTCGAGTGCACCGGTCAGGCCGGCCTCCGTGTCGTAGACGAAGGCCCCGTTCCACGACGGCACGACGAGGTCCGACACGAAATACGACAGGCGATGGCGCAGGACTTCGTCGCGCTCCTGCGCGCTCAGGGTGTCGCGTTCGCTCCGCAGCAGCTGCGCGATGTCGCCACCGTGCCCGGCCACCAGGGCCTCGGCGGTCATCGGCTCACCGAGGGCGGTGACACCAATGACGAGATAGTCTTCCGAAAGGAAGTCCGCTCGCGGCTGCTGGAGCGCGGAGCGCAGGCGCTCGGTCACCTCACGGCAGCAGGCTTCGGCGCGGCTGTCCAGTCCCGAAGCCGTCAGGCCCAGCACCTGGTCCAGCAGGTCCTGCCACGAGCCGCTGAACGACCGCGTCAGCGCCAGCGAACAGACGCCGTAGTCGAATATTTTCAGCCTCACCTGAAACCCGTTGATAGGGGCCAGGCCAAGCGCCTCGCCGTCGGCCTGCACCGGCGGCTGGTGATAGTGCACGTGGCCCGGCAATGGCGGACGCAGTACCAGCCTCGCCTCGTGGCCGGCGCCGCCAAGCAGCGTCCGCACCGCAGACAGGTCTGCGCCCTCGGCAATGTCGAACAGGTAGAACGCCGTGATCTGCCCGCTGCGGATGTCGGCCATGGGTAATACCTTATCGCCTCGATGTGTACGCCGACATAATTGACGCGATGATCGAAGACTACGCTCTCATTGGCGATTGCCAGACAGCGGCGCTGGTGCATCGCAACGGTTCCATCGACTGGCTGTGCCTGCCGCGCTTCGATTCCGGCGCCTGCTTTGCCGCCCTCCTCGGCACCCGCGATCACGGCCGCTGGCGCCTGGCGCCCGTGGATGAGACGGCCCGCGTGACACGCGCCTACCGCGGCGAGACCATGGTGCTCGACACGACATTCACGTGCGACGAAGGCACTGTGGTGATAACCGACGCCATGCCGATTCGTACGGACGAGCCCGATCTCGTGCGTCTCGTACGGGGTGTCCGCGGCCGCGTGCGCATGCAGATGGAGCTGGTGGTGCGGTTCGACTACGGCAGCATCACGCCGTGGGTGCGCCGCGAACAGGGTGGCCTGGTGGCCGTGGCCGGTCCCGCCATGCTGCATCTGCAGACGCCGGTCAAGACCTGCGGTCAGGGCTGGACGACGGTGGCGGCGTTCGAGGTGGCGGAAGGGGAGACGGTACCATTCGTGCTGACGTGGCACCGGTCGAACGAGGTGTCGCCCGCGCCCATCGATCCGGTGCGTGCCGTGGACGAAACCGTCGACGCCTGGACGGAATGGGCGGGGCAGTGCACCTACCAGGGCGTCGCGCGCGGCGCCGTCATGCGATCGCTGCTCACGCTCAAGGCGCTCACCTACGCACCAACCGGCGGCATCGTTGCCGCACCGACGACGTCGCTGCCCGAAAAGATTGGCGGTCCACGCAACTGGGACTATCGCTACTGCTGGCTGCGCGATGCCACCTTCACGCTGACGGCGCTCATCCAGAGCGGCTATCTGGACGAAGCCAAGGCGTGGCGCAACTGGTTGCTGCGTGCGGTGGCCGGGCGCGGCGACGAGCTTCGCATCATGTACGGGTTGTCGGGTGAGCGCCGGCTGCCGGAAATGGAACTGCCGTGGCTGCCCGGCTTCGAGGACTCGAGCCCCGTGCGCGTCGGCAACGGCGCCTACAACCAGTTCCAGCTCGACGTGTTCGGCGAGGTGCTCGACTGCCTGCACCTGGCGCGGCACTACGGACTGCGCGATGGTTTTGCGGACTGGCGCATCGAGCGCGAATTGCTGGCACGCCTCGAGCAGGTGTGGTCCGAGCCGGATGAGGGCATCTGGGAGGTGCGTGGACCCCGGCGTCATTTCACGCACTCGAAGCTGATGGCCTGGGTGGCGTTCGATCGTGCCATCAAGGATGCGGAGCGCTTCGGTCTCGACGGACCGGCGAACCAGTGGCGCGAGCTTCGCGATCGGCTCCACGCCGAAATCTGCGAACGTGGTTTCGATGCCCAGCGCAACGCTTTCGTGCAGTACTACGGCGGCCGCGATGTCGATGCTGCCATCCTGGTGATGCCGCAGGTGGGATTTCTGCCGGCCACCGATCCCCGGTTCGTGGGCACGGTCCGGGCCATCGAGCAGGACCTCGTGCGCGACGGGTTCGTGGACCGGTATCGCACGGAAACCGGCGTGGATGGCCTGCCCCACGGGGAAGGTGCCTTCCTGCTGTGCACGTTCTGGCTGGCCGACGCCTACTCGCTGATGGGACGCATGGACGAAGCCCGGGCCACATTCGAACGCCTGCTGGCCATCCGGAACGACCTTGGGCTGCTCGCCGAGGAATACGATCCGGTGGCGCGTCGGCAACTGGGAAACTTTCCACAGGCCTTTTCGCACCTTGGCCTCATCAACACCGCCCGCAACCTCACCGGCGCCGAGGCTCCGGCGCGCGTACGGCACGAGGCGTGATGAAACGGCGGCTGCAGGTGGTTACACTCTCGGGATGGCTCAGCCGCTGAAGGATCTGTTCGACCGGGCGTTCCTGAAACGCCTGGCCGATGCGGTGGCGGCGGAAGCGCCGCGGTTCGACCGCGATGGGTTCCTGAAGGGCACTCGGGGACCTGCGTGGACGGGCCTCGAGCTCAAGGGGCGTGTACGCCACCTTGCGACGCTCCTGCACCTGCACCTGCCCGGGCCCTATCGCCGGCAGTTGGCGGTGTTGCGGCAGGTGGCGCCACGGTTTCGTGGACTGACGGCGCTGGTGTTTCCGGACTTCGTCGAGTGTCATGGCCTCGACGACCCCGAGGCATCGTGGCCCGCCCTCGAACAGTTCACCGCATACTCCACCTCCGAGTTCGCCGTCCGCCCCTTCATCGTCCTGTACGAAGCCGACGCGATGAAGCGGATGATGGTCTGGACGCGCCACGAGGATGAACACGTGCGGCGTCTGGCCAGCGAAGGCTGCCGCCCGCGCCTGCCGTGGGCCATGGCGCTGCCGCGATTCAAGGCCAATCCCGAACCGATTCTGCCGATTCTCGAGGCCCTCAAGGCCGATCCGAGCGAGTACGTGCGCCGCAGTGTCGCCAACAACCTCAACGACATCGCCAAGGATCATCCCCACGTCACGCTGGCCATTGCGCGCCGCTGGCTCGGTGTGCATCCGCACACCGACGCGCTGGTGAAACACGCCTGCCGGACACTTCTGAAGAAGGGCGATGCCCGCGCGCTGGCGTTGTTCGGCTACACGCACGAGGTGCCGGCGCGGGTCGAGGCCCTGGTGCTGTCACGTTCGCGGCTGGCGAAGGGTGACACGCTGGAGTTTTCGTTCGTGGTCTCGCACGAGCAGCCCGAACCCACGCTGCTGCGCATCGAATACCACCTGCACTTCGCCAGGCCCACCGGCGCGTTGTCGAAGAAGGTGTTCCAGATTGCCGAGCGTACGCTGGCGCCAGGCTCTCACCGGTTCACGCGCCGCTACACGTTCGTCGATCGAACGATTCGTGTGCATCACCCGGGCGAGCATCGCCTCGCCGTTGTCGTCAACGGCGTCGAGAAGGCGTCGGCCACGGTGCGGCTGACGCGCGGGCGGACCTCGAACGTCAGGCCTTGACACGAATTGCGGACAGGAAGTCCGTCAGAAGGGGTGCGCGTTATCGCGGCGTGGCGCCAGCCCACGGGTTGCCGAACCGCGGGTCGTCCAGCAGCGCCTGATCTGTCAGCGACTCCAGAAACGCAATGAGGTCGGCCTGCTGAGCGGCCGTGAGACTGAAGCTTCGCAGGTGCGGTGACGTGTGCGGCCCGCGGTTGCGTCCGCCAGCACCGTAGTGCGCGATGACATCTTCCAGCGTGGCGACGCTGCCGTCGTGCATGTAGGGGGCCGTCACCGCGATGTTGCGCAGCGTCGGTGGCTTGAACGTGCCGATGTCGGCGATGTCGCGCGTGTGTTCGTACGCGCCCAGGCTGCCGGGGGGCGAGGGTAGCGGGCCAGGCAGGTTGTAGAGGCCGGTGTTGTGGAAGGCCACGGGCGGACCGTCCGGGCGTCCACCCATGGCTGCCGAAAAGTGAATACCGCCATGGCAGGTGAAACACGAGAGCGGGCGGCTGTGGAACAGCACCTCGCCGCGACGTGCCGCCGCCGAAATGGCATCGTCCTGCCGATCGAAGTGATAGCGGTCGTACGGCGAACGCGCCGAGACCATGGCGCGCTGGAACGAAGCCAGGGCCTTGCCGATGTTGGCGCGGGTTGCCGGCGTGGCGTCGCCGGGAAACGCGTCCGAGAACAACCGGCGATAGACGGGATCGGCGGCCAGCGGTTCGAGCCACGCATCCGACGGATCCAGGCCCAGCTCGACCGGCTCACGCCCGTACATCGGGACGAGCGCCTGATCCTCCAGCCGTGTCGTATTCGGGTCACCCCAATTGAGCACGCGCGCGTAGGCCACGTTCACCAGGCTCATGCTGCCGCGCGGATGCACCTCACCGGTGGACCCAACGCTGCGGGCGCGGCCGTCAGTGAAGGCTTTGGCCTGCTCGTGGCAGCTCGCGCACGACTGCGTGCCATTGCCCGACAGACGCGTGTCGTAAAAAAGATGTCGCCCGAGCTCGACCTTGGCCTCGGACATCGGGTTGTCCGCGGGCACGCGTGGTGGTGGAAAGCCGTTTGGAAGGCGCCAGTCGTACGCTTCCTGTGCGGGCGTACGGGGTGCCGCTGCCGCCAGAATCCACAGGGCAGCCAGGCCAACCGTGGTGAGCAGCGGACGGGACATGGTTATGGCGCGACCCGCACCACCTGGAGGCGCTGCAGCATGCGCACGGAGCGTGCGCCGCGCAGGTCCTTTGGCGCAACCAGCCGGAGCGGTCCCTGATAGTCGAACAGCGGCTTGCCGTCCACCGTGTCGGCGACGAGGATGTCGTTGCTGGTGAAGGCGGGATCGAGTTCCGCGAGGGCGAAAATGGCGCGGTAGCCGTCGGCAGCGTGCGCGATGACATAGGTGGCCACGGCATCGCCGCGAAGGTCGGATCCCAACGGCACGCCGGCACGCTTCAGCAACTCGCCCACCAGCACGCCGTCGTACACGATCGTGCGGTCGTCCTGTTCCACCTTCACCTGCGTACGGGGGAGGCCCTTGATGTCCGCCGGCGTCAGCGAGAGCGTGGTGGTGACATTGCCGTCGACGACGAGCGGACCCGTGGCGGCGGGCTGCGCATCCGACTGCGCCGCGGCTTGCGCGTGGACTCGCGCGCCGGCACCGGGTGCGCCGAGCAGCAGAAGGACGAGAAGCGTCGCAGTATACCGGTGCATCGACAATCTCCTTTGCTTCTCAGCGCGTGCGTCTTGCGGTTCGTTCATCGCCGCCGGGCATGGTGGCGGCCCGTGACGTCAGAACAGCAGACGTGTCCTCACATAGAACGTGCGGCCCTGCTGCGGGTATCCCCAGGCCAGCTCGTAGTGGTCGTCGCCCAGGTTCTTGCCGCCGGCGCTCAGCTCCATGCCGTTGGGCAGCACCCACGTGGCATCGATGTTCAGCAGCGTATACGCGCCCGTGCGGATGAACGGCGCGGTGGTCACCGGATTCACGTCGCTCCAGCGGTCACCCGACATTTCCACGTTGGGCGTGATGCGCAGCGGCGCAACCGGCTGCCATGTGGCAAAGACGAAGCCGCGATGCGTCGGCACGCCGGTAGGACGGAGGTCCGGCTGCAGCACGTCGGCCACGTCGCGCCGCAGGCCGGTGTAGTTGCCGCCGGCGCGCAGTGTGGCGGTGACCGGCACGTCGAACGACGCTTCCACGCCAAAGAACTCACCGTTGCCGACGTTCTGCGTCTGCGTGGTCGAATCGGGCAGCACCACGGTCTGAATCAGGTCGCGCACGTCGCTGTAGAACACGGCGGCCGACACACGGGCATCGCCGGCCATGGTCCGCGACCAGCCGAGTTCCACGTTCGTGGCGCGTTCGGGGCCGAGGAACGGGTTGGGCGTGGCCGTGCCGAACCGCGTGCTGTAGAGCTCGAAAATCATCGGAAAGCGCGCGCGATCGGACACGCTGGCGTGCCATTCGCCGCTGGCGGCATGACGCCAGACGAGTGCGCCCTGGACGTTGATGGCGTCCGAGCCACCTTTCGGATATTCGAACAGGCCCGCGGTCGTGTTGAACTCCTCGGCGCGGGTGATGGCGTACTTGTCGAAGCTGATGCCGCCCACGAGATCCACCGATGGGCCCAGGCGCACGGTGTCTTCGAGCGCCACCGACCAGGTGTACTGCGTCTGTGTCTGCCACGGTTCGGTCGTGCGGAACGCGTCGCTGGTCGGCCGTCCCGTCTGCGATTCCTTATGGGTGTCGATGCGGTAGTGGAACGCCGCCTTCAGCGTGTTGGCGGGCGTCGGTGTGGTGCCGAACTCAATCGACGTGCCGTACGCATGGTCATCGTACGGGCTGCGGAAGCGGCCCTGCGCCGACTGCAGCTGATACGCCCCATCGTCGAAGGCATCGAGGACGTTGGAGAAGGTGTTGTAGTAGGCCTTGGCCTTCAGGTACGACGAGGGGCCGAGTTGTGTGGTGGTGAGGAGCGACGTGCTGCTGACGTCCCACTGTGGCCAGCGCCAGAAGCTGTTGGGAGGGACGAGCGGGTTGTTGTGGACGTGGATGGGCGCGCCCTTCTCTCCGGCCTGGCGCGTGTAGTTGATGACGTACTCGTTGGTGGCGTTGGGCGTGAAGCCGGCTTTCACGTTCACGCGCCAGTCGGAGGTGTCGGAGCCGAGGCGCTCGCCGCGCGGCTGCAGTGAGTTGGCCGTGGGCTGGTAGTTGGACGACAGCGACCACGAATCGCGATCCGACACGGCCGCCGTGCCGAGCACGTAGTAGCGCGCCTGGCGCGATCCGACGGTGGCAAACGCGTTCCAGCCTTCCACGCCGCGCCCGCCCGCCGAGATGCCGCCTTCGGCCTGGAAGGGTTTGGTGGGTTTGACCGTGACCAGGTTGATGGCCCCGCCCATGGCGCCGGGGCCGTCGAGGACGGACGCGTAGCCTTTCTGGACCTGGATGGCCGCGATGTCGGCGGTCAGGAATCGTGAGAAGTCGAGGCGGTTGTCGGCCGGCAGGTAAATGCGGATGCCGTCGACGAGCAGCGGCACCTGCCAGCGGCCGAAACCACGGACGAAGATGTCCGATTCGTTGCGGCGTCCGTTGGAGTCGAACGTGCTGGAGACACCGGGGATGAGGTTGACGGCCTGTTCCAGGCTGTTGCGCTCGAACATCCACAACTGCTGGTGCGACAACGTCGACGCACCAATGCCCGCGCTGCCCGGTTCGGTGCCCAGCACCTGCACGATTTCGCCCAGGCGGAACGTGCCATCTTCATCCTGTGTTGGCGCGGACGGATCCTGCGAGGCCGGAGCCTGCGGTGACTGGCCGGCCGGCGTCTGCTGCGCGTAGGCGGGCCCGGTTGCCACCAGCGCACCAACCACCAGACAGCACAACCCTTTCAGAACGACATCCTGAACGTGCATAGCGCCTCGAATCCCTCCAGAACAGAACAAACGCATGTCAACGCGCCAGTCAGGCGACGGCGCGAACATCACCCGTGTGGCGGGTATCACAGCCCGGCACGTCGGCCACCTGCTCGCGATACCGCCGCGCCTGCAGCGCGCGCATGAGCGCCTCGATGCGTGGATCGCCAAGCGCGGCCTCGGGCACACACAGCTCGTACGCTTCGCCGTGCAGCGAAATAAACGGCAGGTGGGCTTCGGCCGCGGCCGGACGTACGCACACACCGGCTTCCGCCCAGCCACTGGCCACGGTCGTGGCCACCGCACGGTGGTCGCGCACGACGTGGTCGTACCCTTCGGGCCGGCGCCGCGAGGCCAGCAACGCGTCGAACGCGTGGCGTGCCGCCGACCCTTCTTCGCGATTCACCCAGCGCACGCCGGCGCGCAGCAGCGCCTCGGGCGTCCGCTCGCGGCGCGAGCCGACCACGGCAATGCCTGTTTCCCAGCGCACCTGATGGAGCAGGCGAAATCCCGGCCCGAGCCGCGCCCGGACGATGTGATCGTTGGTGGAGCGGCCGGTGGTGTTGCTGAAGTGCACGCCGGCGACGTGAACGAGGCCGCGCTGCAGCAGCGCCAGCGCCTCGGTGCTCGAGCGCAGCAGGGGGAGCAGCCTGACGCCGGATCCGGCCAGCTCACGCCCGAGCAGTGACACCAGTGGGTCGCAGCCGGCAATGACCAGCGTCCGATCCGGTGCGCCGGCGCCTTCGCGCACGGCCGCCGCGGCCCCGCTGCTGCGGATGTCGTGGGGTAACACGCCGGCGGCGGTGGACTCCACGGGATAGAGCCACGTCTGTCCACCCACGGAGGCCTGCCAGGCTCGGCCATCCGCGGTGGTTGCAGGACGCCACGCCCACTGTGCGTGCACGGGCTCCTGCGTGCCAAACACCGACTCCACCGGCTCGCCGAGAGCGGCTGCAATATCGAGCGCCACAGCCACGGAGGGCACCAGCCGTCCGGTTTCGATGGCGCTGACTTCCGGGCGCGAGACACCTGCCCGCTCTGCCAGGGCGGCCTGCGACCAGCCGCGCCCGCGCCGCAGCGCCGCCAGCCGGGAGTCAGCCGACATGATTCTGCCCATGAGGGGCAGGATCATATCATCGCGTTACAGACGTGACCGCTGCCCGGGCCTGCCCGGGCATTTCGGTCCTTCCGGATCGCACGGCCGGCCACTATACTGCGGTGGGCGCCGCGCACCGCGATCGACGTGTGTCGTGGTGATCTTGCGGGTCGAGACCCGGGATGGGTCGATGCGGACGACCGGTGCTGCCGGGCGTAGAACGCTTCCGGAACAGGCCGGCGCCAGACGCAGACACCAACAATGCACGCCTACGACCTCATCCTCACGCTCACTGGTGGCCTCGGCGGCGCGCTGGTTCTCGGCTATCTCACACATCGTCTCGGGCTCTCGCCGATCGTCGGCTACCTGCTGGCGGGCACACTGGTCGGGCCCCATACCCCCGGGTTCGTGGCCGACGCCGGCCTGGCGGAGCAGCTGGCGGAAATCGGCGTCATCCTGCTGATGTTCGGCGTGGGCCTGCAGTTCCACATCGAAGAACTGCTGGCCGTGCGCCATGTGGCCATTCCGGGCGCGGTGGCGCAGAGCGGCGTGGCCACGGTGGCGGGGGCATTGCTCGTCCGCGCGTTCGGCTGGGACTGGCCGGCGGCCCTCATTTTCGGGATGGCCCTGGCCGTGGCCAGTACGGTGGTGCTCGTTCGCGTCCTTTCCGACAACAACGACCTGCACACGCAGGCCGGTCACATTGCCGTGGGCTGGCTGGTGGTCGAAGACCTGTTCACGGTGATTGCGCTGGTGTTGCTGCCGGCGCTCTTCGGGCCGGCAACGAGTGAGACGTCGCTGCCCGCGGCGCTCGGGCTGACGGCCCTGAAGGTGACAGCCCTTGGCGCCTTCACGGCCCTGGTCGGCACGCGCGTCATCCCGCGCGTCCTCGACTACGTGGCCGACACGCGGTCACGCGAGCTGTTCACGCTCACCGTGCTGGTGATTGCGCTGGGCATTGCGGTCGGGTCGTCGCTCATCTTCAGCGTGTCGATGGCGCTTGGCGCGTTCCTGGCGGGCATGGTCGTGGGACGTTCCGATTACAGCTTGCGGGCGGCATCCGAAGCCCTGCCCATGCGCGACGCGTTTGCCGTGCTGTTCTTCGTGTCGGTCGGCATGCTGCTGGATCCGGGGGCGCTCATGGAGTCGCCCTGGATCGTGCTGGGCGCGCTGGCCATTGTCCTCGGGGCCAAGCCGGCGGTGGCCCTGCTCTTCGTGTGGGTGATGCGCTACCCGTTCCGGGCCGCGCTCACCTCGGGCATTGCCCTGGCACAGATTGGCGAGTTCTCGTTCATCCTCGCCTCCATGGGGCGCGAACTGGGCGTGCTGCCTGCCGAAGCCACCAACGTGCTCGTGGCCACCTCCATCGCGTCCATCGTGCTCAATCCGGTGGTCTACCGCACCATCCGCCCGATCGAGCGCTGGGTCGCCGCGCGGCCGGAGCTCTGGTCACGTCTGAATCGCGCGTCGGTCGCGCCGGTGGAGTATGCCGCGACGCCAAAGGAGCGGGCGCCGGAGTCGAGCCATCGCGCGGTGATCATCGGCTACGGCCCCACGGGCCGCACGGTGGTGCGGCTGCTGCGCGACAACGGCATCACGCCAACGGTCATCGAACTGAACATGGATGCCGTGCGCGTGCTTCGCAACGAAGGCATCGACGCCATCTACGGTGATGCCACGCGCGTGGAAACACTCGAGGCGGCCGGCGTGCCAAGGGCCGGCAGTCTCATCCTGGGTTCGGCCGGCATGGCCAACAGTGCCGAGGTGATTCGGACAGCCCGCGGGCTGAATGCGAACATCCGCGTGCTGGCACGTGCGCCGTACCTGCGTGACGTCCCCACGTTGAAAGACGCCGGCGCCAACCGTGTGTACTCCGGTGAAGGCGAGGTGGCGCTGGCGTTCATCGAAGACATCCTGGACAACCTTGGCGCGACGCCCGAGCAGATCGACCGCGAGCGCGCACGCGCGCACGGCGAGCTGACCGGCGGCGCCTGACGCAAGGAGGTAGCCCATGCCGGCCAGCACGGCCGCGGCTCGCGAGGGCACGTCGTGGCACACCCTGGAGGTCGAAGACGTCCTCCGCCGTATCGACACCCGCGCCGAAGGTCTGACCACGGCGGCCGCTCACGAGCGCTTCGAACGATTCGGGCCCAACGAACTGCAGGCGTTCACGCGGACGTCGCCGTGGCACACGCTTGCCGCGCAGTTCAAGAACGGCCTCATCGTGATCCTGCTGGTGGCCACGCTGCTGTCGGGCATCCTCGGCCATGCGCTCGAGGCCGTGGTCATTGCGGTCATCGTGTTGTTCGCGGTGCTGCTGGGCTTCATCCAGGAGTACCGGGCGGAGCGCGCGCTGGAGGCCCTTCGCGCCATGGCGGCGCCGCTAGGCCACGTACTGCGCGACGGCCTCGAGGCAGCCATTCCGGCCCGTGAGCTGGTACCCGGTGATGTGATCATGCTGCGCGCCGGCGACCGCGTGCCGGCGGATGCGCGGTTGACGCTGGCCGTCAACCTGTCGATTGACGAAGCCGCACTCACGGGTGAGTCCGCGCCGGTCAACAAGCACATCCATCGCCTCGAGAAGGCGGAGCTTGGTGTGGGGGACCGCACCAACATGGCGTACGCCGGCACGCTCGTGAGCGCGGGCCGCGGTCAGGCCGTGGTGGTGGATACGGGGATGGCCACGGAGTTCGGGCGCATCAGTGCGCTCGTGCAGACCGTCGAAGCCGGCCGGACGCCGCTTCAGGAAAATCTGGACCGCCTGGGAGCGACACTCGGCAAGGCCGCGCTGGTGGTGGTGGCGCTGATCGTGGTGGCGGGGCTGTGGCGCGGGCTGCCGCCGCTGGAGATGTTCATCTTCGGCATTGCCCTGGCCGTGGCCGTTGTTCCCGAGGCCCTTCCGGCCGTGGTCACCATTTCGCTGGCCATTGGCGTGCGGCGGATGGTGAAACGCCAGGCGCTCGTCCGCCGCCTGCAGGTGGTGGAAACACTGGGCAGCACGTCCGTGATTTGTTCGGACAAGACCGGCACGCTGACCAGGAACGAAATGACCGTCCGGCAGCTGGTGACGCCAGACGGCGACGTGGAGATTACCGGCGTCGGCTACGCGCCCGAAGGAGAGGTTGTCGCCGATGGAGCCCCGGTAGAGCCGTCCGCGTCGGCGCGCGAGCTGCTGCGCGGTGGTGTGCTGGCGTCCGACGCGCGTCTGGTGTCGGATGACGGCCGCTGGCGCATCGATGGCGATCCCACCGAAGGCGCGCTGATTGTGGCCGCGGCCAAGACCGGGTTCGATCAGGCCACGCTCAACGGCGAAGCACCGCGCGTGCAGGAAATTGCCTTCACGTCCGAACGGCGCCGCATGACCACGCTGCACGAGGGCGCTGCCGGGAACATGGCCTACTCGAAAGGCGCGGCAGAAGTGGTGCTGGCCGACTGCACGCTCCAGCTGTGCGGCGGGACCGACGTCCCCATGTCCGCGGACGACCGCGATCGGTTTCTTGAAGCCGAGCAGGCCATGGCCGCGCGCGGTCTGCGCGTGCTGGCCGTGGCCCGGAAAGCCACGGCAAACGTCGAGGACGCGGAGCGCGACATGACGTTCCTCGGCATGGTGGGCATCATCGACCCGCCGCGCGCCGAGGCGCGCGACGCCGTCCACACCTGCCGCGAGGCCGGCATTACGCCCATCATGATCACGGGCGATCATCCACTCACGGCGCAGGCCGTGGCTGACGAAATCGACCTGCTCCAGGGACGACGGGTGGTATCGGGCCAGGAGCTGTCGGCCATGGGCGAGGAGGAACTGCGCCGGACGGTCGATCAGATTGGCGTGTACGCGCGCGTGTCGCCGGCCGACAAGCTTCGTGTGGTGTCGGCCTGGCAGGCGCGCGGCGAAGTGGTGGCCATGACCGGCGACGGCGTGAACGACGCGCCCGCCTTGAAGAAGGCCGACGTCGGCATTGCCATGGGCA
>CAZZGM010000022.1:0-2604 GCA_964653955.1 uncultured Bifidobacteriaceae bacterium
GCCGAAGGGAAGTTTCGCGAGGACCTCTACTACCGGCTCAACGTGATTCCCGTCATGCTGCCGCCGCTGCGCGAGCGCCGTGAGGATATCCCGGTGCTGGCCGAACACTTCCTGCGGCGGTTCTATCAGCGCCGCGAGCAGCCGAGCCGGCCGTTGTCGCCCGGCGTCCTGCAGGCGTTCATGCGGTATCCGTGGCCCGGCAACGTCCGCGAGCTCGAGAACGCCTGCGAACGTATTGCCCAGACGTGCACGTGCGACACCGTGAAGATTGGCTGTGTCCCGGTGAGCGTGCTGTTCCATCGCAGCACCGACGAACCGGCGCAGCCCATTGTCGAAACCCACACCCACCCTTCGTCCGTCTCGCTCGAAGACCGCCTGCGTGACGTCGAGCAGGGGCTCATCACCTGGGCGTTGAAGCTGGCGCGCGGCAACAAGTCGAAGGCCGCCGAGTTGCTGCAGATCAAACGATCCACCCTGGGCGATCGCATCAAGAAGCTGGGACTGGCCGACAGCGGCGTGGACGACGCGGGCGCGGCCGGCGACTGACGAGCACCTGTCGACACGGTGCCGGAGGCCCGGCACCGGCGCCGCTGATCCGGCTGGCGCTTGCGCGCATTGCCCGTTCTGATGCCGCCTGGTGAGTCGTGTGCGCCTGGTACCGGCCTTGCTACGTGCGTTCGGGATTATTCCCGGACCTACCCATGAACGAACGAGAACGAGTGCTGCACGTGCTCCGCAGGCGGTTTCCCACAGCCTCGCCTGGCAGCGTGGCGGCTGCCGCCAACGCCATTGTCGGCCTCGAAGACGAATGGCAGGAGGTGGCCTGCACGACGCTGGAGGATCTGATGGATCGCCTGCGGCGCGGGCATGAGTTCCGCCTGCTCGAGCGCCTGCCCCTGCGGGAGGTCACCGGACGCGCGCACGGGCCGTGTCAGTAACACGTCGGCGCTGTAACTTCTGAGCGTCCCTCCGTACTTCTGCGGATCCCGGGCACTGCGTTTGCACCACCGCATCCCTGGATGAGGCCGGCTGCCGAACTTCCGGCATGCGCCCACATCCGAAGGCGGGATTCATGAGACGGTTCGGCGACTGGGCGGTGTTTGGCGCAACGCTGCTGGCCATGGCCAGTGTGGGCCTTTCGGCGCGCACCGGGGCGGGGGCACCGCGAAATTCGGCGATCGAGACAGGTGTGGACGTGGCGGCGCCGCTGGCGTCTGATGTTGCGGCAGACGCGGCGCAGGCCGTGCAGGCCCCCCAGGAAGGTTATGCCGGCAGCGAGACCTGCGCGGTGTGCCACGAAGGCTACGATCACTCGATTGCGGCCACCACTCACGGTTTTGCCGCCAACCCCCGCACGCCGATGGCGCAGCAGGGCTGCGAGTCGTGCCATGGACCCGGCGAAGCGCACGCCAGCGATCCCACCGGGATCAAGCCCGTGCAGCTGGCCCGGGTGTCGGCCGACATTGCCAACCAGCAGTGCCAGAGCTGTCACAACCGCAGCCAGCACGCATTGTGGGACGGCAGCCAGCACGAAAACCGCAACCTGAAGTGCATCGACTGTCACAGCGTTCACGCCAGCGAGGGGCCGTCGCTCATGCGCGCGAAGACCGAAACGCTGACGTGCGCGCGCTGCCACCGCAACGTCACCAACAAGCAGCATCGCTTCAACCACATGCCCGTGCGCGAAGGCAAGATGACCTGCTCGTCGTGCCACAACGTGCATGGATCCATCAACGTCAAGCTGCTTCGGGCCGGCACCACGGTGGACCAGAGCTGCACGAGCTGCCACGCGGAAAAGCGTGGGCCTTATCTGTGGGAGCACGCACCGGTCGTCGACAGTTGCACGACATGCCACGACTCGCACGGGAGCAACAACGACCGGATGCTCGTCGCCAAGCTGCCGTTTCTCTGCCAGCGGTGTCATGTGACGTCGCGACATCCCCCGACGGTCTACGACGGGTTCCAGCTGAATAACTCCCAGAACGCCAACAAGCTGTTCGGCAAGGCCTGCGTGAACTGCCACCAGCAGATTCACGGGTCGAATCATCCGTCCGGCAAGTTCTTCACGCGCTGATTCGGGGCCTGCCATGACAACGACACGATCGGTTCTCAGCACGCTGCTGCTTCTGGCAATCCCCGCGTGGGCCTGGGCGCAGGATCCGCCCACACGTCCGCTGCCTCCAGACGTCCCGTCGCAGGGGCTCGTGGACGTTGGTGTCCGCACCGGCGTCACTGACGGCGACGAGGCCAGGTTCGAGCGCTATCGCGATCTCCGCAATGGCGGATCATCGCTCTTCACGTTTGGCCGGCGGACGGACCGGTACCTGTTCGACGCGCGCGCCTCGAATGTCGGCTACCGGGATCAGGGATATCAGGCGCGGTTCACCAACGGGCGCCTGAGCCTCAGTGGCCTGTTCGACTCGGTGCCGCTCAACTACATCTACGGCACGCCGAGCCCCTGGGTGAGCGACGGCGCCGGGACGTTCACGCTGGACGAAGGCGCTCGCCGCGCTGTGCAGGAAGGGCGCGCCGTCGGCGTGCCGTGCGCTCCGGGCGGTCCGCCCGCGGCCTGCAACGCGAACACGGCGGCCGCGGCGCAGGCCA
>CAZZGM010000022.1:2614-12278 GCA_964653955.1 uncultured Bifidobacteriaceae bacterium
GGTTGGCCTGCGCCGCGGCCAACCGGTCCATTTACACGCAACTGGCCATCCCGACCGACATTCAGACGCGCCGCACGGTGTTTGGCGTGAAGGCGGCGTACGACGTCACGGCAGCCGTGGCGTTCGATGCCGATCTCTCGACGACCAGGCGAAGCGGCGAGATGCCGTGGGCGGCGCCGTTTGCGTTCAACAACGTCAACGAGCTGGCCATCCCCCTGGACCAGCGGACCAACGAACTCAAAGCGGGCACCGAGTGGGTGCACGCGCGCGGCGTGGTGCGGCTGGACTACTGGGGCAGTTTTTTCGGCAACGACATCCAGACTCTGCGCTGGGACAATCCAATCCGTTACACCGACACGGTCCCGTTCAACGCCAGCGCCTACAGCAACGGCCTCGGGCCGGCCATGGGCCAGATGGCGCTGTGGCCCGGCAACACGCTCAACTCCGTTGGCACCACGGCCGTCTACCGCCTGCCGCGCCGGACGACGGTGAATGGCAATCTGCAGTTCACGTCGATGCGTCAGAACGGTACGCTGTTGCCGTGGACCAGCAATCCGCAGCTCACCACGCCGCAGGTGCTGGCGCAATATCCCGGTCTGGCCACGCTGCCGCGCAGCACCGCCGAAGCACAGGTGAACGCCTACAACGCGCTCGTCACCGTCAACAGCCGGCCGGCCAACAACGTCGCGCTGATGGCGCGGTTCCGTTACAACAAGCACGACAACAATACGCCGTCGTTCGACGGGCGCACCTACGCGCGCCTGGATGGATCGCCGGGCACACTCGTTGACAATCCGCTGACGAGTCACGTCGAGGGCTGGTCCGAGTACTTCCAGATCGATCGTCAGAACCTGGACCTCACCAGCACGTTCTCGCTGCGGCGATATGGTGCTCTGCGGGTCGGCTATTCGAACGAGCAATTCGATCGCGAAGGCCGCGGCTTCAGCGAGACCTCGGAAAACGTGTTCCGCCTGTCGTATGACGCCATGGCGCTGGGACCTGTCAGCGTGCGGGCGTCGCTCGACCACGGCCGGCGGCGCGGCGAAGGGTTCATCCTCCAGGGGCTGGACTACGAAGAGGGGGTGGCGGGCATCCAGCCGGGATTGCGCTACTACGACGAGGCCAATCGCAACCGCACGCGCGGGTCGCTGATGTTCAGCGCCCAGCCCCTCGACATCCTGTCGGTCAACCTGCAGCTGGCCACCACGCGCGACGAGTATCTGTCGGATGGTTTCGTGCCCGAAGGCCGCGAGTTTTTCGGGCTGTTACGCGCCGACACCACGGCCGTGACAGTGGGCGTGGACCTGCAGCCGCACGATCGTGTCGGGCTGGGGGCCAGCTACGGACGCGAGCGGTACGACGCGCTGCAGAAATCCCGGAATGCCAACCCGCCGCCCGACGCCAGCTGGACGGATCCGGAGCGCAACTGGACGCTCGACAACGGCGAGGCCGTCAACACCGTGATGGTGTATCTGGACCTGCTCCAGGTGATCGGCGACACGGGCGATTTGCGGCTTGGTTACGAGTACAACGACTCGGACGCGGCGTTCGTCTATGGCGGGCCGCGTATTCCGGCCCTGCAGGCAGCAGGGCAGTTCGTGCCCCTGCCCAACGTGACCAACGACTGGCGGCGGCTGACGGCCGACTTCAGGTACTTCGTGACCGCCAACGTGGGCTTCGGCCTCAGCTACTGGTTCGAGTCATTGCACATCAGCGACTGGCGCACCATCGACAGCAACGGTCCGGTCGGATTCGTGGCTGGTACGGGGACGCCGCGCATCGACTGGCTTGGCGGGCTGATGACGGGCTATGGCAACCGGCCGTATACCGGGAACCGGCTCTTCGCCCGCCTGCTCTATCGCTTCTGACCAGCGCGGCGATCATGAGCGCGTGGACGAGATGCCGGGAACGCGCGGCATTGCCGGGAAGCTGGCAGCCACTGCTGGGAATGCGGCGGCTCGTGGTCGGCCATGCTGATAACGGCCGTATTTCTGCCCGAATGCGCGACGCATACATGGCCTGCCATTTGCTCTTCCGTGGGCAGGGCCACGCCGCCCGGTTGGTGCTGTCGATCGTGGGGACCGATCGGCAGCGCCTCGGGTGGCGCCCCTTTTGATACTTGACGGCCATGGTGGACCGCGAGAAGGTACTGGCCGTGCTCCGCCGACGGTTTCCCGAAGCCTCGCCAACCGATCTGGCCGCGGCAGCCAACGCCATTGTCGGCCTCGACGATGAGTGGGAAGTGTTCGAGCCGAACGGCCTGGACGACCTGATCGATCATCTCCGGCGCGGCGCCCAGTTTCGCCTGCTGGAACGTCGCGGCGACGACGGTGCCTGACGCCCTGCTGCCGCTGCTGGTGGCGGCGCTCGGAGGATTGGCGATCGGCATCGAACGCCAGTGGTCGGGGCACGCCACGGGACCCGAAGCCCGCTTCGGCGGTGTCCGCACGTTTGCACTGCTGGGTCTCGCAGCCGGTCTCGTCGGCCGGCTCTGGGTGTGGGACGCACACGCGCTGGCCGCCGTCGTGCTCATGGCCGCCGGCGCGCTCATCACGTTTGCCTATCTCGCCAGCAGCCGCCGTGACATCGATGCCACGACAGAGGCCGCCGCGCTCGTCGTGCTGGCGGCCGGCGTGGCCGCCGGCCTCGGCGAAATCCGCATTGCCAGTGGCGTCGTGGCACTGACGGCGCTGCTGCTCGTCGAGAAGACCCGCCTGCACGAGTTCGTCGAGCGCATGGAAGGAGCCGAACTCAAGGCCGCCTTCCGCTTCGCCGTCATGGCCGTCGTCGTTCTGCCGCTGCTGCCGGAGGGACCCTTCGGTCCGTTCGGCGGTGTGCGGCCGCAGGAACTGTGGCTGCTGGTGCTGTTTTTTTCGGCGCTCAGCTTCTTGGGCTACGTGGCGCGGCGCATGGTGGGCGCGTCGCGCGGCTATCCGCTGGCCGGCGTTTTCGGTGGGATGGTGTCGTCGACCACCGTGACGTTGTCGTTCGCGCGTCTCAGCCGCGATCACCGGGAAATTGCCACGCCGCTGGCGCAGGGCGTCATTGCCGCCAACACGGTGCTCTTCCTGCGCGTCATCGTTGCGGCCGGTGTGCTGAGCCCGCAACTGTCGATGGCGCTGATTCCGTATCTCGCCGCGCCGTTCCTGATTGGCCTGGCTGCAACGGTATCCGGTCTGCGCGGCGCCGCGCAGCCGTCACACGATGTGGCTGCCGTTCGCAACCCGTTGCAGATTGGCAATGCCCTTCAGATGGCGGCGTTCTTCCAGATCGTCCTGTTCATCGTCCACGTCGTACAGAACGAGGTGGGGGCGGAGGGTGTGCTGGCGACCGCGGCCGTGCTGGGGCTGAACGATGCGGACGCACTGACCTTGTCGATGGCGCGCGGCGTGAGAGGCGGCGGGATGGAACTCGAGCTGGCCGCGAAGGCCGTGGCCGTTGGTCTCCTCTCCAACACGATCGTCAAGGGCACGATCGCGATGGTGGTGGGGGAGAGACGTTTCCGGCGGATGACGCTGAGCGTGCTGGGATTGATGGCGACCGCCCTTGTGGCCGCCGTGTTGGTCAGGTAAGGCGCGCGACGGGCGTTCGGGCTCTGTCAGGCCGATATGGATCCCGCAGCGGATGCCAACGCCGGCCGAGGGGCGGGCTCCGGGGGCGCACGCTTACGGGTGATCGGCAGACACGTCGCGCGAATGGTTCGAGGTGGCGGGCTCCTCGACAATCCTGTCGACCAGGAACGCCGCGATGCGTTCATGAGCCGCGGCATTCGGATGGCCATCCCAGGGAACCCACCACTCCTGATGGTTCTCACCGCGAAACAACAACGTGAGTAGATCGAACACCGGAATGTCCAGTTCACGGCCCCAGCGCGCGACGGCGTCGTGGATGGTTCGCAGCGCGTAGCCGTCGCCGAAGTCCTGCGTGAAGTCGGGCAACATCAGGACGGTGAACGGAATACCCGCGGCCCGGCACAGGTCGCGCATCTCACGAAGGGCCTCCCGTGAGTCCCTCCATTTCACCGAACCCTCCTCGAAGCCATCGAGATAGTTGCTCCCGACGTTATCTTTGGCGGACGGGAGAAGCCGGCGCCTGAACACGCGCCGGTTCAGCCGTTCGGCCACTTCGGTGAGAAACCACGAGTGCGAGTGCCGGTAGACCTCCTCGGGGGGAGTCGGCATTGCTGTTGACGGTTCCGCGTCGTTGACGACGTAGCCGAGAAAGACCGCGTCCGGCTGGTAGATCGGCAGGAGCTGCTCCAGCAGTTGACGCTCCTGGCGGCTGTTGTAATCCGGAATGCCACCGTTGATGACCTCGAGGTCCGGACGGCCACGTTCGTCGAGCAGGCGTTCGGCCACCTGCGGATACGCTTCTTCCTCCGCGACGGCATATCCCCAGGTGTAGGAATCGCCGATGACGAGTACGCGTTTCGAACCCTGCGCCTTGGCGGGTCGATTGCGATCGCGCAGGCCATGCGCGTTGGTGCGGTAAGGGAACGTCCGGTCCATGTCGGCGTTTCCGGGAAACACCCCGGACACGTTCGGCTTGAACGCGAAGACCTGCGCTCCGCGCACCACGACCAGATTCCCGGTCCACGGCGGAAACTCGTCGTCGAACGTCCGCGCCGCGTGCCATCGGAAGATGACTTCTGCCAGCGCCAGAGAGACGACGCTGGACAGCACGAGGAGCAGCGCGCGTGCTGCGAGTTCCCGCCTGGTGATACGTGACAAAGCGACGTCATTCTAGCCGACGGCGGCAAAGACCACAGCGTGGGGGCTCGAGATGATCTGATTTGTTGCGGTGATGCCCGGATGACGCCGGGGCCGCGCGGTCAGCGGCGGTCCGGCGGCGGCACGACCAGTACCGGCAGCGTGGAGCGCTCCAGCACCTTGGCGCTGGTCGAACCCAGCAGCAGCTTCTGCGCGCCGCCAATGCCGCGCATGCCCATCACAATCACGTCGGCGCTCGACTCTTCGGCCTGGCCGAGAATTTCCGTGGCGGGATGACCGACGCGGACGCTGACGGCCGGCATGTGCGCAGGTGTCTCTCCGGCGGCGGTGCGGTCGAGCAGGGCCCGCAGTTCGGCCTGCGTTTGCGCTTCGAGAGCATCGCGCGCGCCGGCGGCCGTGGCACCGGCGTCGAGAAGTGCGTCCACGACCGTGACAATGGTGATGTGTCCGTTGGCGGCGCGCGCCAGTTCCAGGGCGACGGACAGGGCGCGCTGCGAGTCGGCGGAAAAATCCACGGGGCAGAGGATGTGCGTGAACACGGCGCCTTCATCCTACCGCAGGCGGGGAAACACCAGGTCTGGAGTCAGGTCCCAACTTGATCGTTTGATGGCTCGCCCCGTCAAGTCTGGGTCAGGCGCCGATCCTGTGTTTTGATTAGTCGAAGGTGGAGGAGCCTCATGAACGCAGCATGGAAACCGCAGGACTACAGCACCGTCTCGCCGTATCTCATCGTCAACGGGGCCCGGCGCACCATTGAGTTCCTGACAACGGTATTCGAGGCTGCCGAACTCCGTGCGTTTACCGATGACGCCGGGGGCATCATGCATGCCGAGGTTCGAATAGGCGATACGGTTGTGATGGTGGCCGATGCCGCGCCGCCGCACTGGCCGGCCGTTGAAAGTCACGTGCACGTTTACGTCCAGGACGTGGATGCCACCTACCAGCGCGCTCTGGCGGCTGGTGCGGCGTCGGTGCAGGAACCCGTGAAGAAGGAGGATGCGGACAAACGCGGCGGCGTGAAAGACGCCGGCGGCACCACCTGGTGGATTGCCACGCAAGTCGGATAACGCGGGGTGGCAAGGGGGGAGTCCCGCGGGGTGGCCGCGAACGTGATCGGTTGATGACGCGAACTCATCGCGATCGGTACCAGGGCCGAGCCTCTGGTTCACGGCTGGTTTGCGGTTTCGCTCAGCGTGATTCGCGCGTCGGCCGCGGCCGTCGGGTGCGCTGGCGGCGCGGCAAACAGCGGATTGATATCCAGTTCCGCAATGTCCGGGCAGAGCGCCATCAGGTGATCCAGCCGCAGCAGCACCTGTTCCAGCGCGTCGAGATCGGCGGCCGCGCGCCCACGGGCGCCGGTGAGCAGCGGGAAACCCTTCACGGCGCGGATCATCTCGTGCGCGTCGATGTCGGTGAGCGGGTGCAGACGGAACGCCACGTCTTTCATTACCTCGACGAAAATGCCGCCGAGTCCGAACATCAGCAGCGGTCCGAACTGCGGGTCGCGCGTTGCGCCAACGATGACCTCCGTCCCCTGCACCGCCTGCCGCTGCACCACCAGCCGGGCCTGAGGATCGTGCGCTCTCGCCGCCGCCAGCATGGCCTGGCCGGCGTCGGCCACACCGGCAGCGTCCGTCACCCCCACACGCACGCCGCCGACCTCCGACTTATGGACGATGACGGCGGAGCTCACCTTGAGGACGATGGGGAAGCCGAGGTCGGAGGCCGCGATGGCGGCATCGGCGGCCGTTGCTGCCTCGCGCCACGGCAGTACCGGGATCTGCGCATGCTCCAGCACCTGCTGCGCTTCGGCCAGTGTCAGCTGGCGGCGGCCGCTGGCCCGTACGTTTGCGATTAGTTGCTGGATGGCGGCCGCGTCCACATCATCGAACCGCGGGCGTGAACCGGCCGGACGTTCCCGCCAGCGGCCGTACCGCACCATGGCCGCCAGCGCGCGTGCGGCGTCTTCGGGGAACGTGTACACCGCCAGCCCCGACTGCCGCATCAGGTCGACGGCTTCGCGCGACCGCAGGTTGCCCATGAAACACACGAGCACCGGCTTGCTGCAGCCCTGGACGCCGCGGATGATGCCCTGCGCGACCGCCGGACCGTCAATCATCTCGAGCGACGTGAAGATGGCAATGAGGGCGTCGACGCCCGGGTCTTCCGCGACCGCGCGCAGCACCGCCTCATAGTGCGGGCCGGTGGCCGTGGCAATCATGTCCACGGGATTGGCCACGCTGGCTTCCGGCGCCACCACGGCCCGGATGCGCGCCTGCGTGTCGTCGGCCAGCGTCGGAATCTGCAGACCGAGCTCGATGCAGGCATCGGTGGCCAGAATGGCGGGACCACCCGAGTTGGTGACAATCGCCACGCGTGTGCCGCCAGGCAAAGGCTGGCTCGCAAACGCCGACGCATACACGAACAGCTCTTCGATGCTGGACGCACGAATCACGCCGCTCTGCGTGAACAGCGACTGCACGGCGTTGTCGGCTCCGGCCAGCGAGCCCGTGTGCGATGCCGCGGCACGGGCGCCGGCGGCCGTCCGTCCGGATTTCACGGCGAGGATTGGCTTGGTTCGCGACACGCGCTGACAGATGTCCAAGAAGCGCACCGGATTGCCGAAGCTCTCGACGTACATCAGGATGACGCGCGTCTGCGGATCCCGTTCCCAGTATTCCAGCAGGTCGTTGCCCGACACGTCGGCCTTGTTGCCGAGCGACACGAACATCGACAGGCCGAGGCCGCGCTCACGGAGCAGCGCGAGAATGGCTTCGCCGAGCGCGCCCGACTGCGACGAAAACGCCACGTTGCCGGCTTCCGGCTCGTTGGCCGAGAAGGACGCCTGCAGCCGGACGTCGGGTGCCATGTTGATGACGCCCATGCAGTTGGGACCGACGAGGCGGATGCCGTAGTGCCGCGCCCGCGCCAGCACCTCGCGTTCGAGTGCCAGGCCGGCTTCACCCGTTTCCTTGAAACCGGCCGTGATGAGCACGACGGCACCCACGCCCTTGCGCCCGCACGCCTCGATGGCGTCGAGCACGCACGGCTTGGGCACGGCAATGACGGCCAGGTCCACCGGATCGGGGATGTCTTCGACGCTCGGATAACACTTCAGACTGTGCACCACCGACGCGCGCGGGTTGACGGGGAACACCTGTCCCTGGAACTCGAACGACAGCAGGTTGTGCAGGATGGCCCCGCCGACGCGGTGGCGATCGCGCGAGGCCCCGATGACCGCCACCGAGCGCGGGCGGAACAGGCGGTCGAGCCCCGGCATCAGTTCACGCTGCAGGAACCGGGACCGTCCGGATGCCCGCAACTGCCGCAGGGCCCCATGGCCCGGGGCGCGGGTGTGAAGCGCGAACCGGCGCTGACGGCAAACACGGACAGTTGCCGGGTCAGCTCGCGGCCCTGACAGGCCGGGCATTCGAGCGTGGTGGACTCCCGCACCAGCAGTTCGAACTGATGGCGGCAGCTCTGACATTCGTACTCGAACAGCGGCATGCCGACAGGATAGCGAGGACCCGCGACCACGCGCAACACCAGCGAACTGAGAGGAGACCCCCGAGTGCTTCACTTGGGTGCGCCAACCGCGCCGTATGGCTCGAACAGCGCCGATTTCAAGCCAGTCGCTGCTGATGGCGAGCCTGCCACAACGTGTAACAGACGTGAACTGAGGGATAAAATCGCTGCGTGCCTGTTGCCGCCGTCATGCCCGCTCCCCGCCAGCCGATCGAGCTGCGCGAGTTTCCCGAACCCGATGTCGCTCCGGGAGGGATGGTGCTGCAGACCATCTACTCGGAAGTGTGCGGCACCGATGTGCACCTGTGGCACGGGCGCCTTGCGGGCGTGCCGTATCCGATCATTCCCGGACACGTGTCCGTGGGAACCGTTTCCAGGCTGCGCGGCTCGGTGACACTGGCTGATGGCCGTCAGCCGAAGGAAGGTGATCGCCTGGTGTTCTACGACGTGCATCGCACGTGCGGCCGCTGTTACGCGTGTGCTGTCGCCGCGACGCCCACGAAGTGTCCGCACCGCCGCGTGTACGGCATCACCGACGGCGCGGCCGATGGCTTGTTCGGCGGCTGGAGCGAGTCCATCTATCTCGAGCCGGGTGTGGTGGCCGCAGTGCTGCCCGACGCCGTGAAGGCCGAGGACTACATCGGCGGCGGATGCGGACTGGTGACCGCCGTCCACGCCATCGATCGCGCCGCCATTCGCCTCGCCGACATCGTCCTCGTCCAGGGCACTGGTGCAGTGGGCCTGTGTGCGGTGGCGCTGGCGCGGCTGTCGGGCGCGTCCATCGTGATTGCGCTGGGCGCCCCGGAAAACCGGCTGGCCCTGGCCCGACGGATGGGCGCGGATCTGACGCTCGACGTGAACAAGACCACGGCGGAGGAGCGGGAGACGCTGGTGCGCGGCATCACTGGTGGCCGTGGTCCGGACGTGGCCATCGAGGCGTCGGGGTCGCCGCGGGCCGTGGAGGAAGGCTTGACGCTGGTGCGTGACGGCGGGCGGTACGTGATTGCCGGCCACTACACGGATGCCGGCGCAAGCGCCATCAACGCCCACCAGCACATCAACCGCAAACATCTCGAGATTCGCGGCTGCTGGGGCAGCGAGGCGGGGCACTTTTTCCGGGCGCTCAGCGTGCTCGAACGGCATGCCGCCAAGGTGCCGTTTCACGCCATTGGCGCGCGGGTGTATCCGCTGAACCGCCT
Organism: uncultured Bifidobacteriaceae bacterium; assembly: GCA_964653955.1. Lineage (GTDB taxonomy): Bacteria > Acidobacteriota > Vicinamibacteria > Vicinamibacterales > UBA2999 > VFZN01. The sequence goes on from CAZZGM010000022.1 coordinate 12,069, forward strand.
GAACGAGGCCCTGGCCGACGCCGAAGCCATGCGCCTGCCCAAGGCGCTGGTGGATCCCCGCCTTCGCGGTTGACGCGGTCAGCCTGGCGCAGGGCTGCCACCCGGCCAGGGGCCGGGGTTGCCGGGGGCGTTGCCGGAGGCCGCGTATACTGGGAGGATGCCTGTACGCCCGAAGACGCCAACGTCGGTTGCCAATCCCCTGAGACGGAA
>CAZZGM010000022.1:12288-12581 GCA_964653955.1 uncultured Bifidobacteriaceae bacterium
GTCGCCATCATTGCCCACGTGGACCACGGCAAGACCACGCTGGTCGACGCGATGTTCCGGCAGGCCGGTGTCTATCGGTCCAATGAACGCGTGGCCGAACGGGCCATGGACAGCAACGAACTGGAGCGTGAGCGCGGCATCACGATCCTGGCCAAGAATACGGCCGTCCGTTACGGCGACATCCTCATCAACATCGTCGACACGCCGGGCCACGCCGACTTCGGCGGCGAGGTGGAGCGCGTGTTGTCGATGGTGGACGGCGTGGTGCTGCTGGTCGACGCGGCCGAAGGCCC
>CAZZGM010000022.1:12591-16236 GCA_964653955.1 uncultured Bifidobacteriaceae bacterium
CAACGAGATCTACGACCTGTTCATCGATCTCGACGCCACCGAGGAGCAAATCGAGTTTCCGGTGCTCTACACGAGCGGTCGTGCCGGCACGGCCAGCACCGATCTCGCGGTGCCCGGTGAAGATCTGCGGCCGCTGTTCGATGCCATCGTCGCGCGCGTGCCGCCGCCGGCCGGTGATGCCGAGGCACCGCTGCAGATGCTGGTGGCCAACCTCGACTCCAGCGAATACCTGGGCCGCATTGCCATCGGGCGCATCTTCAATGGCCGCGTCGCGCTCAACAGCCCCATCGTCGTGCTGAAGCCAGACGGCCGCGCGCAGGAAACCCGCGTGACGAAGCTGTTTGCGTTCGAGGGCCTGAAGCGCGTGGAAATCAACGAAGCCGCCGCTGGCGACATCGTCTGTCTGGCGGGCATCGAGGACATCAACATCGGCGAGACCATTGCCGACCCGGAGCATCGCCTGGCGCTGCCGGCCATTGCCGTGGACGAACCGACGGTGTCGATGGTGTTTGGCATCAACACCTCGCCGATGGCAGGACGTGACGGGCAGTACGTGACCTCACGACACCTGCGCGAGCGCCTGGAGAAGGAACTGCTCGGCAACGTCTCGCTGAAAGTGGAGCCGACCGATACGCCGGAGCAGTTCAAGGTGCTGGGCCGCGGCGAACTGCAACTGGCCATCCTCATCGAGATGATGCGGCGCGAAGGGTACGAAGTGCAGGTGTCGCGGCCGGAAATCGTCACGCGCGAGATCGATGGCCGCCGCATGGAGCCGGTTGAAGAACTGGTCATCGACGTGGCCGAAGAGTTCCAGGGCACCGTCATCTCCAACTGCGGCTCGCGCCGCGGGACGATGACGAAGATGGTGAATCACGGGAGCGGCCGGGTGCGGCTGGAGTTCCGGATTCCGGCGCGCGGACTGATTGGCTTCCGCTCGCAGTTCCTCACCGACACCAAGGGCACCGGCATCATGAACCACCTGTTTGCCGGCTGGGAACCGTGGGCCGGACCGATTCCGGCGCGCAGCAACGGCGTGATGGTGTCGGACCGCGCGGGCGTGGCCACGGCCTATGCCATGGCCAACCTGCAGGAGCGGGGCACGATGCTCATCGAGCCCGGCACGGCGGTCTACGAGGGCATGGTGGTGGCCGAACATGCCCGCACCAACGACCTCGACGTCAACATCACGAAAGAGAAGAAGCAGACGAACATGCGCGCGTCCACGGCCGACGAGGCCGTGCGCATCGTTCCGCCGCGCACGCTCGGCCTGGAAGCTGCCATCGAGTTCATCAACGACGATGAACTGGTGGAGGTGACACCGTCGAGCATTCGCCTGCGGAAGAAGGTGCTGGCGCACAACCTGCGGCCCCGCAAGGAGGACTGACGCGGGCGGCCGGCCGGGCCGGACATGTAGACAATAACCCTCCAGCCGGCAGACTTCGACGCCGTAACTTGTTGAATATCAAGGATCTGGTGTAGATACATGTCTTGCACTGGATCCCGGTCATGCGCTGGCCCCGTCTCGTCCTGCTCCTCTTCATCGTCTGTCAGGGATGGGATGGTGTGTTCACGTGGGTGGCCGTCGAAACGCATGGCCTGGCGGCCGAAGGCAACGCGCTGCTGGCCGGATGGATGGCGCTCATCGGCCCGGGCCCCACGCTGCTGGCCGCCAAGTTCGGTGCCGTTGCCGGCGGCATGCTGCTGTATCACCAGCGCGTGCACGTCGCGCTGGCCGGGCTGACGCTCCTCTACAGCGTGGGGGCCATTGCCCCCTGGATGGCGCACTACCGCTCCTACGGCGCCTTCTGACCTTCGTCCTGATTCCCACTGGTTCGACGACGCACACGGCCGAGGTGTCGGCCGCCGGCGTGAACGTGCCTCGTGTGTCCGGACGGGCTTGGGCGTGTGACCGCACGCCTTATCACACCGTCGCACAGGGCCACAATATGTAGTGACGCCGCGTCCGGAAACCGCTAGTATCTGTAACCACCCAACCGGGAATGAACGACGCCCGGACCGATTCGGCGTCGAAGGAGACCAGATGGCCAAGAAAGCCAAGAAAGCGAAGAAAGCCAAGACCGCCAAGCCGGCCGCGAAGAAGGCCGCAAAGAAGGTCGTGAAGAAGGCTGCGAAGAAGACGGCCAAGAAGGCAGCCCGCAAGCCGAACGCCGCGTTCATGCGCCCGGTGACGCCGGGGCCGAAGCTGGCGGCGGTGATTGGCGACAAGGCCGTGCCGCGCACCGAGGTGACCAAGAAGCTCTGGGCCTACATCAAGAAGAACGGCCTGCAGGATGCCAAGAACCGGCGCATGATCAACGCTGACGACAAGCTCAAGCCCGTGTTCGGCGGCAAGAGCCAGGTCAGCATGTTCGACATGACCAAGCTGGTCGGCAAACACCTCTCGTAAGCCGTCGAGTCGAGTCGGCATTGCCGCTCTGACGCACGAAGGGCACGAAGAGCACGAACCCGGGAGTTTGCTCCCTGCAGGTTCGTGGCCTTCGTGCCCTTCGTGTTTGTACTGAGGCTTGCCGCGTTTACGGGAAGATGCCCAGCTCCATGTAGCTGCGCGCCACCTTGTGGATGGCGTTGAGAAACGCGGCAATGCGCAGATCCGGCACGCCGGGATGCGCGCGCCTGGTTTCCAGCAGATCGTGGAACGCGCTGATCATGGTTTCTTCGAGGCCCGAGTTGACGAGGTCGGCTTCGTCGGGACCCTTCGCAATCTCGGCACGCTCCGCGTCGGTGAACTGCTTGCCCGTTGCCGTTTCGATGGCCTTCAGCATGGTCAGTTCGTTGGCCTGCTCGTGCCGCTTCGACATGCGGCCGAAGCGGACGTGCGAGAGGTTCTTCAGCCACTCGAAGTACGACACCGTGACGCCGCCGGCGTTGCAGTAGATGTCGGGGATGACGAGGATGCCCTTGTCGCGGAAGATGGGATCCGCCTGGGGCGTGGTCGGGCCGTTGGCGCCTTCGAGGATGATTTTCGCCTGAATGCGCGGCGCGTTCTCGGTGGTGAACACGCCTTCGAGTGCGGCGGGCAGCAGGATGTCGCAGGGGAGTTCGAGTGCCGCGGCCGTGTCGAGGTTGGTGGCACCGGGAAAATCGAGGATGGACCCGGTCTGCCGCCGGTGCTGGAACACCTCGTCTTCGTGCAGACCATTGTCGTTGCGGATGGCGCCTTCGCGCTCCGCGATGGCGACGATGATGGCGCCGCCTTCGCGGCAGAACTTCGCGGCGTGGTAGCCGACATTGCCGAGCCCCTGGACGATGAGGCGTTTGCCCTGGAGTCCGGTGGAAAGACCGAGCGGCTGCATGAGCTCGGTTTGCGCGCAGGCTTCGCGGACGGCGAAGAACAACCCGCGTCCGGTCGCCTCGCGTCTTCCGCTGACGCCACCCTGCGCCACGGGCTTGCCGGTGACGCAGCCCATGGCGTCGAGCTGACCGGGATTGAGTGCGGCGTAGGTGTCGGCAATCCAGGCCATCTCGCGTTCGCCCGTGCCGTAGTCGGGGGCGGGCACGTCGATGCCGGGGCCGATGAACTCTTTCTTCACGAGTTCGTGCGTGTACCGCCGCGTGATGCGCTCCAGCTCTTCGACGGTGTAGTTTTTCGGCTCGATCCGGATGCCGCCCTTGGCTCCGCCGAAG
>CAZZGM010000023.1:0-11266 GCA_964653955.1 uncultured Bifidobacteriaceae bacterium
GCCCGGTGGAGAGCGAAGAGGCCGCCACCAAGGTGGCGACGGCCATTGGTTTCCCCGTCATCATCAAGGCGGTGGCCGGCGGCGGCGGCCGCGGCATGCGCATCGTGAAGGAGGCATCAGAACTGGGACACGCCTTCCGCACCGCGCAGCGTGAGGCCGAAGCCGCATTTGGCGTGGGTGATGTCTACATCGAGAAATATCTCGAGGCGCCGCGCCACATCGAGTTCCAGATTCTGGGTGACCACCACGGCAACGTGGTGCACCTGGGTGAGCGCGAGTGCTCGGTGCAGCGCCGTCACCAGAAGCTCATCGAAGAGTCGCCGTCGATGGTCGTCAGCGAGAAGGTGCGCCGCAAGATGGGCGCGACGGTGGTGGACGCCGCGCGAGCCGTGCAGTACACCAATGCCGGCACGTTCGAGTTCCTGATGGACGAGAAGGGCAACTTCTATTTCATGGAAGTGAACACCCGCGTCCAGGTGGAGCACCCCGTCACCGAATGGGTGACGGGCATCGACATCGTCAAGGAACAGATCCGGATTGCGGCGGGCGAGAAGCTGTCGTTCAGGCAGAGCGACGTCACGTTTGCCGGACATGCCATCGAATGCCGCGTCAACGCCGAGGATCCGGTGACGTTCGTGCCGTCGCCGGGCACCATCCGCGCGTTCAGCATTCCCGGCGGACCGGGCGTGCGTGTCGACACCGCCGCTCACGCCGAATGCACCATTCCGCCGTACTACGACTCGATGATTGCCAAAATCATCGTCCACGGCCGCGATCGCCAGGAGGCCATTGCCCGCATGCGGCGGGCGCTCGAGATGTCGGTCGTGGAAGGCATCCGGACGTCCATCCCCCTGCACCTGCGCATCCTGAACGACCCCGACTTCCTGGCCGGGCGCATCAGCACGCACTTCATGGAGCGCTTCCTGCCCGCGAAGAAGCCGTCCACGCTCGCCGAGAGTGCCTGACACCGGCTCGTTATCCGTGATCTGGTCTCCGCTGTACGCGGTGGTCGACGTCGACGCCTGCGCGCGCGCGGGCCGAAGCCCCGAGGCCGTCGCCCGGGCCTTCGCGGCCGGAGGCGCGCGCTGGCTGCAACTGCGAGCCAAGGCGCTGGCCGGCGCGGCATTTCTGGATCTGGCCCAGGCCGTGGTGAAAGCGGCGGGCCCGGAGGTGACGGTCGTGGTGAACGATCGCGCCGACGTGGCGGTGCTGGCGGAAGCGGCCGGCGTGCATGTGGGGCAGGACGACTTGCGGCCCCGTGAGGTGCGGCAACTGACCGGACCGGCGGCCGTGGTGGGACTTTCCACACATTCAGTGGCCCAGGCCGAGGCCGCACTCGATGACAACGTGAGCTACCTGGCCATTGGCCCGGTGTTCGAAACCGCCACCAAGGACACCGGCTACGCGCCGGTGGGCCTCGAGATGGTGTCCCGCGTGGCGCGACTGACGCGCGCGCGCGGCATTCCGCTCGTGGCCATTGGCGGCATCACGCTGGAGCGGGCACCGTCCGTGCTGGCGGCTGGTGCCGATGCGGTGTGCGTGATTGGTGATTTGTTGCGCGGCGACCCGTCGGACCGTGTCCGGGAGTTCCTGGACGCGCTGGCGGGCCGCACGGCGCCGTAGGACGTGCGCCAGTTCCAGGCCCGCGCATGGGACCGCTGAAGTATGAGAATGGGCCTTTTTCTGTGGCACAATCCCGGCCGGAGGACGAATGGATTCAAACCTGTTCAAGACGAAGTCGATTGAACAGCTCGTCGGCGACGTCGAGCATGGCAGCAAGGCGCTCAAGCGCAGCTTGTCGGCCTGGGACCTTACGCTGCTCGGCATCGGCGCCATCATCGGGACTGGCATCTTCGTCCTGACAGGCACGGCCGCCGCCAACCAGGCGGGGCCGGCCATCATGACCTCCTACCTGGCGGCCGGTCTGGCGTGCGCCTTCGCGGCGCTCTGCTATGCGGAGTTCGCCTCGATGATTCCCATTGCCGGCAGTGCCTACACCTACGCCTACGCCACGCTGGGCGAGGTGGTGGCCTGGATGATTGGCTGGGACCTCATTCTCGAGTACGCGGTCGGTTCGATGACCGTGGCCATTGGCTGGAGCGGCTACATGCAGCGGCTGCTGGCCGGATTTGGCGTCGAGCTGCCGGTGTGGATTGCGGCGGCGCCGCCGGTCGGCATCATCAATCTCCCCGCCACGCTCATCGTCCTGGCCATCATGGGTCTGCTGGTCGTGGGTATTCGTGAGTCGGCGCGCTTCAACGCGCTGATGGTGGCCATCAAGGGTGTGGCCATCCTGTTCTTCATTGCCGCCGGTGCCGCCTACGTCGAACCGGCCAACTGGCAGCCGTTCGCGCCCTACGGCTTCTCGGGCGTCATGGCGGCCGCCGCGGTGGTGTTCTTCGCCTACATCGGCTTCGACGCGGTGTCGACCACGGCGGAGGAGGCCAAGAACCCGAAGCGCGATCTGCCCATCGGCATCATCGCCTCGCTCATCATCTGCACCACGCTCTACCTGGCCGTGGCGGCCGTGCTGTCGGGCATCGTGCCCGTCGTCGAATATCGCGAGAACGTTGCGGCCCTGCCCGGTGTGCCCGGCGTGGACCCCGTCGAGGCGCAGGCTTTCCTCAACGCTCCGGTCGCGTTCGCGCTGTCGAGGATTGGGCTCAACTGGGCCGCGGGCCTGGTGTCGGCCGGCGCCGTGGCCGGCATCACCTCGGTGCTGCTCGTGATGCTCATGAGCCAGCCGCGTATCTTCTTTGCGATGAGCCGCGACCGCCTGCTTCCGCAGGGGGTGAGCAAGGTGCACCCGAAGTTCGGCACGCCCTACATCACCACCATCATCACCTGCGTGGTCGTCGCCCTCATTGCCGGCGTCACGCAGATCCAGACGGTGGGCGAGATGACCAGCATCGGTACGCTGTTCGCGTTCGTGGTGGTCTGTGCCGCGGTGCTGCGGTTGCGGATGACGCGGCCCGACGCGAAGCGCCCGTTCAAGGTGCCGCTTGGTCCGCTGTTCCCGGTGCTCGGGATCGTGTCGTGCCTCTACCTGATGCTCAGCCTGCCCGTGCTCACCTGGGTGCGGTTCCTGGTGTGGCTCGACATCGGCCTGCTCATCTACTGGTTCTACGGCCGCACGCACAGCCCGCTGGCCGACGCGCAGGAACACCAGGCGCGCACGCCGCTGCAGTCGCTGGCCAATTTCATTACCGTGGCCGGCATGCTGCTCATTTTCAACGCGGCGGCCATTACCGCGCTCGGATACATGACGGAACTGGGCATCACCACCGAGACGCTGGCCAAGTGGCACGAAATCGGTGTGACGGCGGAAGAAGCCGACGCGTTCGGCCTGCGGCTGCTGGCCGTATCCGTTGCCGTCTGGGCCGTCGGGTTTGGCCTGACCAAGGCCTCGGGCGAGAAGTAGGCGCGTGGGCGCACGGCGACTGGACGGAACCGCCTGGGCGGCGCGGCTGCGCGATGAAGTGCGGCCGCGCGTCGAGGCTTTCACCGCGCGTCATGGCCGGCCGCCGGGGCTGGCCGTGGTCCTTGCCGGACACGACCCGGAGTCCGAGGTGTACGTCCGCAACAAGATCACCACGGTCAACGCGCACGGGTGCCACGGGCACCTGCACCGGCTTCCCGCCACCGCGTCACTCGACGAAGCGCTGACCCTCGTCCGCGCGCTGAATGCGGACGAGGCGGTGGACGGCATCCTGGTGCAGTCGCCGCTGCCCGCGGGTATGGGCGCGGATGCCGAGCAGCAGGTCTTCGACGCCGTGGACCCGGCGAAGGACGTGGACGGTTTCCATCCGGTCAACGTCGGCCTGCTGGTACAGAAGCGCCCGGCGCTGGTAGCGTGTACGCCGCTGGGGTGTGCCGAACTTCTGGACCGGGAGGGCATTCCGCTGCGCGGACGCCACGCCGTCGTCATCGGCCGCAGCGACATCGTCGGCAAGCCGATGGCGTTGCTGCTGCTGCACCGCGACGCGACCGTTACCATCTGCCATTCACGAACGGCGGACCTGCCGGCGATGTGCCGCACAGCGGACGTGCTGGTGGCGGCAATTGGCCGCGCCGGCTTCGTGACGCCCGAATTCATCAAGCCGGGTGCCACCGTCATCGACGTCGGCATCAATCGTGTGAGTGACGCGACCGAGATGACGCGGCTGTTCCCCGAGTCGTCGCCAAAGCACCGCCAGTTTGCCGAGAAGGGCAGCGTGCTGGTGGGCGACGTTCATCCTGCCGTTGAGGACGTGGCCGGCGCGCTGACGCCGGTTCCCGGCGGCGTTGGCCCGCTGACCATTGCCATGGTCCTGCGTAACACCCTGACGGCCGCGGAACTCCGGGCCGCCGCGCGCGGCTGACATGCGGCGCGTCGCCCTCACCGGCGGCATCGCGACCGGCAAGAGCTACGTGGCCAGCCGGATGCGCGCCGCCGGTCTTCCGGTGGTGGACGCCGATGTGCTGGCACGCGAAGCCGTAGCGCCAGGTTCCCCCGGTCTGGCCGCCGTTGTCGAGAGGTTCGGCCCGGGCGTGCTCGCCAGCGACGGCACGCTGAATCGTGCGGTGCTGGGTGAGCAGGTGTTCCAGGATGCCGCCGCCCGCCGCGAACTGGAAGCCATCATCCATCCGGATGTTCGTGCCCGTATCGATCGCTTTTTCGCCGACCTTCCGCCGGACACGCCGGCGGGTGTGGCCGACATCCCGCTGCTGTTCGAAACCAATCGCGCCGCGGACTTCGACGCCGTGGTGGTCGCGGCCTGTCCGCGCGAGATGCAGATCGAGCGGGTGATGACGCGCGACGGCCTGTCGCGCGCGCAGGCCGAGGCTCGCGTCGCCGCGCAACTGCCCATCGATGACACGGTGGCTCGCGCCACCTACGTCATTCGTGCGGACGGCAGGTTCGCCGAGACGGACGCGCAGGTGGCTCGTGTGATTGACGTGCTGATGACGACCGGACGCTGAGCGTGTTGTTCCCGGAGTTCGTGCGAATCGCGCAGACCAACGGCGCGACTACATCTCCGTAGAGGGTTGCCGCGCTGCGGCAATACGTTCTTCGACGAACGAGTTCCATTCGTGACAGTGTGGGCACTGCCACAACAGCTCCGTGCTCCGATAGTGGCACTTCAGGCACACGTGCGGGTCGAGGAAAAACACGGCGCCGCGCGCGGCTTCGATGTAGCGGTGCACGAGCGAACGATCGAGATCCAGCGACAGCAACGCGTTCCACACGGCCTGGTGGACGGTGAGGCCGTGCGGGTTCTGTTCGAGCGCCTCCAGCAACAGATCGAAGGCGCCGCGCGGGTTGCCGTGGCGCGCCAGGTGGGCACCCAGTGCCAGGCGCACACGCCAGTCCTGCGGCCGAGCATCGATGAAGCGCCGGCACCGCTCGATGAACGTCTGCGGCGTGCCCTGTTGTTCGTAGAGGCGCTCGAGCCGTTCCAGTGCCAGGTGCGCACGTTCGGGTGACGTCGCAATGAGGTCGTTCCACGCGCTGATGGCACCGGCCGTATCGCCGTCCTGGAGCCGCACGTCGCCGAGGTTCAGATAGGCGGGCGTCGTCGCCGCGTCCTGCTCGATGGCCGATTCGAAATGGCGGGCCGCATCGTTCCGCCGCTGCTGAGCGAGCGCTTCCACGCCAAGAGCGTTCTCGAGAAATCCCAGAATGACCTGGTTGCGTGGCTGCGTGTCCGGTCCGCTGAGATCGACGAGCTGGCGGCGGATGCGGTGGGCTTCCGCCCACTGGTGTTGCTCTTCGTACAGCTTCTGGAGATAGAGCAGGGCGTACTGGTTGTCGGGCGACAGCCGCAGCACCTCGCGGAACGCATCCAGCGCACGATCGACGAACCCGCCACGCTTGTAGTCGAGACCCAGGCACAGCAGCACGTAGCTGTGTTCGAGACGTGTGAGCTTCGGGCGCTGGAGCAGCGCCTGATGCACCTGGATGGCGCGCGACACCTGACCGCGTTCGCGATAGACGTTGCCGAGAATCATGTGGATCTCGAGCGCGTCGGCATCCACGCGCGCGGCGCGGCTCAGTTCTTCGATGGCCAGGTCGATCTGGTTCGAGACCAGGAAGTTGAGCCCCAGCACGTAGTGCTGCGAATCACGCGCCTTGCGGCGATCGATCCAGCGGCCGTCGCGCAGCTTGTAGCGTTCCCACGCCTTCCCGATCGCCAGCCCGGCCAGCAGGGCCACGAGGGCCGAAATGAGCGGAAGGTATGCGCCCCAGTCCACGATGTCGTCCGGCTCCCGTTACACCATGCCGGTGCGCCACAGGTCGTGCAGGTGCAGCACGCCAGCCACGCGCCGGTCGTCGTCGATGACGACAATGGAAGTGATCTTGCGGTGTTCGAGCAACGCGAGCGCCTCGACGGCCATGGTTTCGGCGGTGACGGTGACCGGGTTGGCGCTCATCACGTCACGCGCTGCCAGACCGCGAAAGTCGAAGCCCGCCGCCAACCGCCGCCGGATATCACCGTCGGTGATGATACCGGCAATCCGTTGTTCGCTGTTGACCACGGCGGTCATCCCGAGTCCCTTGCGCATGATGACATCGAGCACGGTGTGCATCGGATCGTCGAGACGGACGATGGGGCAGTCGTCACCAGCGTGCATGAGCTGCCGCGCGCGCATCAGGCGTTTGCCGAGCTTGCCGCCGGGGTGCAGGTTGGCGAAGTCTTCCGGCTTGAACCCCTTTTCGGTGAGCACCGCCATGGCCAGCGCGTCCCCCAGCGCCAGTGCGGCCGTGGTGGAAGCAGTAGGCACCAGGTTCATCGGGCACGCTTCTTCCGACACATGGCAGTCGAGCACCACATCCGCGGCCTGCGCCAGCGTGGACGCGCTGTCGCCGGTCATGGCAATGAGCTGTGCGCCGAGCCGCTTGATGGTCTCGAGCACGCGCGTCAGCTCCTCGGTTTCACCCGAGTACGACATGGCAATCACCACGTCCTCGGCCTGAATGACACCGAGATCGCCGTGCACGGCCTCGGCCGGATGCAGGAAAAACGCGGCCGTGCCGGTGCTGGAGAGCGTGGCGGCAATCTTGCGGCAGATGATGCCGCTCTTGCCCATGCCGGTGAGAATGACGCGTCCGCGGCAGTGGCGCACGGCTTCCACGGCGCGCGTGAACCCGCCATCCAGGCGGTCCACCAATGCCAGGATGGCCGCGGCTTCGGTCTGCAGCACGCGGCGGGCCAGCGACAGATCAGCCACGCGTCACCACCGCGTGCAGCGCCTGCAGCGTCCGGACCAGCGGCTCCACACGGTCCAGCCGCAGCGCATTGGCCGCATCGCTGAGCGCGCGGGATGGCTCCTCATGGACTTCCATGAACACGCCGTCCACGCCCGCCGCCACGCCGGCGCGGGCCAGCGGCTCGATGTACTCGGCCAGTCCCACCGTCACGCCGTTGCCGGCACCGGGAAGCTGCAGGCTGTGGGTCACGTCGAACACCACCGGATAGCCCAGTTCGCGCATCATGGGCAACCCGCGCATGTCGACGACGAGATTGTTGTAGCCGAACGATGTACCCCGTTCGGTCAGCAGGATGCGCGTATTGCCCGAATCGGCGAGCTTCCCGGTGACGTGGCGCATATCCTTCGGCGCCAGGAACTGCCCCTTCTTCACATTGACGACACGGCCGGTTGCGGCCGCGGCCAGCAGCAGGTCTGTCTGGCGGCACAGAAACGCCGGGATCTGCAGAATATCGGCTACTTCGGCAGCCGGCGCGGCCTGCGACGGCTCGTGGATGTCCGTGACCACGGGCAGACCCGTGCGCGCCTTTACGGCTGCCAGAATCCGCAGTCCCTCCGTCAGGCCGGGACCGCGGTACGACGAGAGCGACGTACGGTTGGCCTTGTCGAACGAGGCCTTGAACACCACCGGCGCACCGGTGGCGCGAGCCAGCGCGGCCAGTTCCACGCCAATGTCCACGGCGTGCGCCTCGCTCTCGATGACACACGGCCCCAGCATGAATGCCAGAGGATGGCCGGGACCAAACCCGACCGGGCCCGCCTGCACGGGCGCGACTGCCGCTGCTGTCACCACCGTCCGGTCACCCACGTGCCGTGGCCGACGAGGTGGCGGCCTCGGCCCCGTGCTTCTGCCGGAGCGCCGCCTCCACGAAGCTGGCAAAGAGCGGGTGCGGCTTCAGCGGGCGCGACTGGAACTCGGGATGGAACTGCACGGCCACGAACCAGGGATGCCCCGTCAGCTCGGCAATCTCCACGAACTTGCCGTCCGGCGACCGCCCCGAAATGCGCATGCCCTTTTCGGCGAGGGCGGGTTCGTAGAGCGTGTTGAACTCGAAGCGGTGGCGATGCCGCTCGTGGATGAGCGGCGCGCCGTAAATGCGGCGGGCGAGCGAACCCTCGGCCAGCGCGCAGGCGTAACGGCCCAGGCGCATGGTACCGCCCAGTTCGTCCACGCCCAGCAAATCACGCAGCTTGTAGATGACCTTGTGCGGGGCCGACTCGTCGACCTCGGTGGAGTCGGCACCTTCGAGCCCGCACACGTTGCGTGCGAACTCGACCGTGGCCCACTGGAACCCGTAGCAGATGCCGAAATACGGAATCTGGCGCGTGCGCGCGTACTCGGCCGCCTTCATCATGCCGCGCGTGCCGCGCGAACCGAAGCCGCCGGGCACCAGGATGGCGTGCGCGCCGTCCAGCAGGTGCGTGCCGCCCTCGTCCTCCAGCGCCTCGGCCTCCACCCACTGGATGTTGATGCGCGTGCGGTGGGCAAAGCCGCCGTGGTACAGCGCTTCGTTGAGCGACTTGTAGGAGTCCTCGTAGCCCGTGTACTTGCCGATGACGTGAATGGTGATGTCGTGGGTGGGGTGCTTGATGCGCTCGACGAGCTCCTCCCACGGTTCCATGCGCGCTTCGGTCTGTGGCAGTCCGAGCAGTTTCAGCAGCACGCGGTCCAGCCCCTGCTCGCGCTGTTCGAGCGGCACCTCGTAGATGGTGGCCACGTCGCGGGCCGTGATGACGGCGTCTTCCGCCACGTCACAGAACAGGCCGATCTTTTTCTTGAGGTCGCGCGGCAGCGGACGATCGGTGCGGCACAGCAGCACGTCGGGCTGGATGCCGATGGAACGCAGGTCGCGGACGCTGTGCTGCGTGGGCTTGGTCTTCAGCTCACCGGCGGTGCCGATGTAGGGCACGAGTGTCAGGTGCACGTACACCGTATTTTCGCGGCCGACGTCCTGGCGGAACTGCCGGATGGCTTCCATGAACGGCAGGCTTTCGATGTCGCCCACGGTCCCGCCGATTTCGACGAGGACGATGTCGACGTCACGGCCGACGGCACGGATGCAATCCTTGATTTCGTTGGTGATGTGGGGAATCACCTGCACCGTACGCCCGAGGTAGTCGCCACGCCGCTCCTTCTGCAGCACCGACATGTAGATCTTGCCGGTGGTCCAGTTGTTGTTGCGGGTGGTCGTCATGCTGGTGAAACGTTCGTAGTGCCCCAGGTCGAGGTCCGTCTCCGCCCCATCGTCGGTGACATACACCTCGCCGTGCTGGTAGGGGCTCATCGTCCCTGGATCGACGTTGATGTAGGGGTCGAACTTCTGCAGCGTGACGCGGTAGCCGTGACCTTCGAGCAGCGCGCCAATCGACGCGGCGGCCAGGCCCTTGCCGAGCGACGAAACCACGCCGCCGGTGACGAAGATGTACTTGGTGGGTCGGGTGCTCTGTTCCATGATGTGTCGGGGTTACATTCCTGTGGGCGTCATCAGGCGCTCGCGGACGCGGGCCAGGTCATCGGCCGTATCCACGCCGGCGGCATCGTGCGTGGTGTCCACCACTGCCATGCTCATGCCGTGGACGAGGGCGCGCAGCTGTTCGAGCGCCTCGGTTTCTTCCAGTGCCACCGGGGCCAGCGCGGCCAGGCGCATCAGCACATCGCGCCGGTAGGCATACAGCCCCACGTGCGCGCGTGCTTCCGGCGGCAGGCCGTCGACGCCGCGCGGGTGGGGAATGGGCGCGCGCGAAAACCAGAGCGCGCGATCGTCGAGGTTGCGCACCACCTTGACGACATGCGGGCTCAGGAACTCTTCCAGGTTGTTGAGCGGCCGGCAGGCGGTGGCCATGTCGAGCGAGGCATCGTCCAGCAGCGGGCCGACCACCGCGTCGATGACGGCGGGATCCATCAGCGGCTCGTCGCCCTGCACGTTCACGACAATGCCGCAGGGAAGGTCGGCGGCCACTTCGGCCAGACGATCCGTGCCCGTCGCATGATCGGCGCTCGTCATCCAGGCTACGCCGCCAAAGTCACGCACCGCCGCGGCAATCCGCTGGTCGTCCGTGGCGACGATGACGCCCGTGACCGTGGACGCCTGCGACGCCCGTCGGTACACGTGTTCGATCATTGGACGTCCGGCAATGTCGGCAAGAGCCTTGGCGGGGAGGCGGGTCGACTGGTAGCGCGATGGGATGATCGCAACCACCGAGGATTCAGTCAGGGTGAACGGCAGACTGACCCGCACAGCGAAGTTTACCACGACGCCGGCGGGTGACAGGTGTCAGGCGCCGGCAGTCGTGCCGATAAGACGTTCCGGCGGGGAGTGTGGGTAGAATGAGCGGCATGAACCTTCGGACGGTTGCCCTGGTCGGCACGCTGTCGCTGGCCGCCGGCTGGATGGCCGGCAGCCAGACGGCCCAGCCGTCCGTGCCGTCCGGCGCCGGTGTCTCTTCCGGCCCACGTCCCCTGGGCGTGGAATCGTCCCCGGTGGCGCCGCTCACGCGCGATCTGCGGCTGCGCCTCGACCAATTGCCCAATCCGCCGCAACCCGGCCGCAACCCGTTCCGCTTCCGTCCCGCCGCGCCTTTCTCCGGCAGGGCTCACGCGGCGGACTCCGGCCCGGCCGGTGACGCAGACGCGGTGGAGACCGCACCAGAAGCCGAGGCCGTCTCGTTCAGCCTGACGCTGGCGGGCATTGCCACCGAGCAGGCTGACGAAGGGCCCCGGCACACCGCGATGGTCAGCGACGGTACGTCGCTGTTGTTCATCCTGCCGGGAGATACCGTGCCGGGCGGGTATGTGGCGGTAGCGGTCGGCGAAACCAGCCTGACGCTGCGGGATGCAGCCGGCGGCGAGCGGATTCTCCGCCTGCCCTGAGCTCACGCCGAACCGGCCAGCCGTGGCCGCGTCGCACGGCCTGCACAAAAGAAAAACCGGTGCCCCGGGGACTGGCTCGAGGCACCGGCTTGGGATGATCGAACGCCCGAGCGTTCGTGAATGATTGCGAACTAATCCCTGAAC